>DATLHW010000357.1:0-6376 GCA_035539675.1 Burkholderiales bacterium
CGGCGCAAACATTGAGCCAATAAAGGCAATGGCCCAACAAGTGATTAGAGATTTGTTGCGTTGATTGACCATTGGAGTTTGGGTGAAGGGTGGCGATGCAGTCGTTTGTGAATTCGTGATGCTTAACGAGGTTGTAGAAAAAGTATTCCCGCATCTTGCCTTGAGTAATCGCGATCGACAAGATCACGCTGCGGCGTTAGGGCCTAACGTCATGCGTGAGCCGAAAATCCTGCACAGGCAGGATTCGAGCTCAGCTAGACGCACTCGTTAGCTAATCAAACCTTTCCAGATATCAAGATGGTTCTATGGCCAAGCCTTTGGGATATCTGCTCAACAAAAGCATCGGACAACGGTGGCCATTCCCAGAATTGAAGGGTTAGTAACCCAAACCCGACGGGATCGATATGTTCCCACTCAGTTACGCTTTGTTTGTGGCCGCAATGTGGACACATTAATTCGCCCACACCCTTATCTTCGTACCATTCAGTTACCGCATTCGACCAACAAACATTCTGCGCCATCCGTCCTCCACACCCGGGACACACCACAGCTTCAAAATTCCCCTGATTATTGATGGCCATGTTTCTCTCAGTGATGATCTGTAATCCGTTTAGATTGCTTTTCGAAAAGCTTTCATAATTGCAGTTACTAACGTTCGGATCCTCCAAACAATTTGACGCTTTAAGAAAGCGCCTTCCGGGCTTATATCCAAATTGATCATGGCCGAAAACACAGCGCTCTAGTTTTCTCTCAATAACACCTTCTTCGGCGAGCCACTCGACGACCGCCTGAGCTAGACGTTCGGCCTCATCCTTCGTAGCATCTCAGTCGACAATGCATTGATACCAAGCCCCCATAATCTCCCTTTTAAATCTTGCATGGCTAATGACAAACGTAACAGGCGCGCGACAAAACGCCAAGTGGAGAAAGGGCGATTATTCGCGCCTCCTGGTTCAGGGAAGAGTTAGGGAGCATTCTTGCGTGATACCAGCCTGGTAGGGTGCACTCAGCTTTATCGACTGCACCCTACGCCTGCTTTGACCGCCGGGTTAGGTTACGTTGGACACGAACTCCTGCCATGGCGCCAATGCCCATGAAAACAATGCATGCCTCTAAGAAGATAATATTGTTTCTATTCATGTGTACTCGGCGGCTACGGCAATTACACACATTGCCGCAAACAGGAAGAGCTTAAACTCCGCCCATTGATCTTCCCACCAATCACCCCGGAAGAGGGAAATAATGTCTGGCAATCGCCAATAATAGATCGCGTCATAAAGCCCATCTTTGTTCTTGAAAAGCATGATTGCGTAGGCCTGATACACCGGCCAATTGAGAACGACTAATGCTGCAAGTAGGTATAGATGAGCAACGAAGTCCAGCATGTGATTGCGATGCCTAACGCTCCTGTTCAGCAGCGGGCTGCGCAGCGGACCATCCGCTGCAACGGGTTGTTAGGCCGCCCTCACTGACGCACATAGCGCAAGTGTGTGGCGGCTGGACCATCAAGAACTCTGTCAATGCGAAACTGCGGCCCGGGCTCGCGTAGGTTCTCGAAGAGACGCCGCCCGCCGCCGAACAACACGGGCGCCAAGGCGATTTCCAGCTCGTCGACGACACCCAGGTTCAGGTACTGCTGGATCACATCCGCCCCACCCGCGATACGAATATCACGACTGCCTGCCGATTTCCGAGCCAACTCCAGGGCACGCTCCGGCCCGTCATTGATGAAGTAAAAGGTCGTCCCACCGGGGCGCACCCAGGGTTCGCGTTTCTCATGGGTAAGAACGTATACCGGTGTGTGAAACGGAGCCTCCTCGGGCCAGGCGACCTCGCCTTGGTCGAACATTCGCTTGCCCATAACGTTGGCGCCGATGCGCTCCGTGGTGCTGCGAAGCAGGTCATTGACCGGGCCGGTCTCTCCCCCTGGTCCGAGCTTGAGGTTCTCGCGGAAGTACTGTTGATTGAGGATCCAGGCCATCAGCGCACCCCACTTAGCGCCCCAGTTCTTGTACTCAGGCTTGCCCATGGTCATTCCTTCCGGCGCCATGTAGCCATCGAGGCTAAGTCCAATGTTGACGAATACTTTGCTCATGACTCTCCTCTCGCGTGTTCGGATGGCGGCCGGTCGCCTTGACCATCGGGTTAGCCGCCTATTTGAGACACTTGCTCATAATGCAGAACTGTCGGAAATGGGTCGTAAAAGTGATGAAGTAGTTGCTTCCATTGTTGGTATTGGGGTGACTGACGAAAGCCGTGTTCGTGCGCCGCCACATTTTCCCAGCGCACCAAAAGAACGTAGTAGTCCTTCCGTTCTAGACAGCGCTGAAGTTCGTGAGAGAGATAGCCCGGCATCGCAGAAATGATTGCTTGCGCTTTTGAAAACGCCTCCTCGAAAGCCTTTGACTGCCCTGGGCGAATTTGCAATGGTGCGATTTCCAGAATCATGTCTTTGGTGGCTAACTAAGAAGTTAAGGGGCGGCGGCCCCGATAATGAATAAAGGAAAAGATACTATCTTCCACCGTCCCATTTCAACGTGATGTTAGCTGGCTGCACGCGCGAAACCGAAATGCCGAATGATCAACCTGGCTGACTCAGCGGGCTGATGGGTTAGGCCACGCATCGCAGACACACTACGCTTCGGCATCTGCGGACTTCCACAAGATGAATGAACCGTCCATAGCACCGGACGCTTCGATAATCGTGCGGAACGTGGCGTCGCACTTGTACCCAGGAATCTTCTCCGAGAAGCCATCGAAAAAGAGGTCCTTTGCGCCCTGTGCGTCATTTGGAATTCGCAGCAGATTCTCTTTGTTTCCAATATACCAATAGGGAAACGGTAGAAATGAATCTTCAATCCGAATGGCGATAAGTTTGATCTCCTTCCACTCAACTTTTCCCTGAGCTTCACCATGCACTGCCGTGTAAATGCCCCAATCGTCGAAGCGAACGGAAACTGGAGATGGCTCAGACTTGGACTGCGGTGCTTGCACGTTGGTGGGTTTTGATGAGCGCGATAATAGGTTTCGGATAAACGAGATCATTGGTGTGGCCTAACGTAGAGTTAAGCGGGCTGCGCGGCTGTTTGCGCAACTCCGCTTGAATGCCGGGTTGGACCGCGCTACGTGACGAATTGGCGATCTAAGTCGGAATAACTCAATCACCAATTCGGCTCCATGACTCATATGGGATTTCATTTTCCGCAAGAAAATCCCACAGGTCGGCGGCGGCATTTCCACTAAACCTTAGTTTCAGAGCGCCGAGCAAGTTTGATTTGACACCTAATGCTTTGGCCAGTTTTGGTAGGTTTGTTGATTTGATTGTCCACATCCATTCATATTCAATATAGCCAAACACAGCCTCCACTCTATCACCAATGTCTTGGCCTTCAATTAACAAGTCGCCATTGGCACAGTACTTTGCCCCTAAGTAACGGGTATCACCATCGGTGCGTTCATCGCGCAGCACCACACTGTGAAGTTTCGCTTGCGATTCTAGGAAGCTAAAAAATTTACGCAGGATATTTAACATTGAGAACCCAAACGTGGAGCTAGCCAGCCCTCGTCGCCTTTGGCACAGATTCGGTTGGTTGTAGGTTTAGAAATGCGCATCAAAACCGCTCACTGACAGCTTATCGTCAAGTTCTGACCAAAATGCTTCGCACAACCCGGCGCGATATGCAGCTTGTTTGAAAACGGGATGCTCACTGCGGTAGAGCTCCCACAATTTCCTTTTGCGATCAGCAATGCAAGCTCGTACATTCGCAAGCCTATCAGCAGCCTTAACGACGAGTGCAAGTTCTTCTCGACCTTGAACAAGAGCCAACTTAGCGTAAGTTTTTGCCTTTCGTTCCTTACGATTGACTCCAGGTTCATCGGTTAGCAATAAGACGCAGGCCGCGATGTGCTTACCAAATAGGGCCTCCACGTCGGCGCCAGTCGTTGCCGTGTCTTCAACTACGTCGTGTAGGTAACCCACGACTTGGGCCTCCTCGCCATAGGAGGCGAGGAGCGAGGCAACGGCATCCAAATGGTAGGCGTATGGTCTGTCGCCATACATCTGGGCGCCATGTGCAGTGACAGCAAAGGAGCGAACGGTATCGAGCATGGAAGTCTGTCGCACACGTAAGAAGTTAACGCGCGCCGACGGAATGCCAAGCGAAGACAAACCAGCGTTTCCGGCGTCGCGGTTAAACGTTTGGTTGGGCATCATTCGTCTTTCACCCACTGCTCTGGGTCATTAACGGGTTTCGGGAGACGTTCTTCAAGCCACTTTGCCACTGTGCCTGGTTTAAACTGCTCATCGGAGCACTCAATGATCCAAGACAGAAACTCCCGAGGACCGCCATTCAAGTATGGGGGCGGCGACACTGGTTTAAAAACGGTAGGTAGTCTTTCGTTGACTGACAGATAGTTGAGAACATGCCCTAGTTCTTGGACAACGCGCCAAGCGAGTGGATTGTCGATATCAATAGATAATTTCACCCACCACAGACCATCAGACTCGCGTCCGTGCCCGAACGATGAGGAGATTCCCGGCGCCGAAGCCAGAAAAGACTCAAGAGTTTGGAAAGCACGATCATCGCTCATGATCCCCAACCGTTTGACATGAGGGGCGTCGTGTTGGTATGAACACTTACTCGCATTTTTGAACGCCCAGCCCAATGTTGACGTACATCGTTTCCTCGAGTTGGAATGAAACGATGAAGAACGCTCCAGAGTCATTGCAAACGGCATTTAGGAAGCACTCTAGATCACGAATGCATGTGTCGTACTCGGAGTTGTTCAAGCGGAAGACACAGCGACGCGCAACCTCAAACGTTGCGCCCATTGCCTGCTCGGAGAGGATTTCGTGTCTCCCGTCGTTGCCTTTGCCCCAAACGGTCAAGCCTGACCCTTGGTAGAAGGCAAGGACTTCGCCCTCATAGTGCTCGGTGATTTCTGCGCCGCTTCTCTGCAGAGCTGCAATGAGCGCAGGTTCACTCAGGCGGCTGTCCACCTCGAAGTTCAAATCCAGACCCACGGCTCGGACTCCTGTTTCGACGCCTAACGCGACCAAGTAACCAACCCGCGCCATCGACGCCAAGCCGAAGGGAAAAGCACTATTTCGGGGGTTTGGTTCACTGTAGGGTTAGTCGTCATCGGGTTGAGAAAAACTACTGTGGCAACGGGCGTTTTGCAAGTGCTTCTGCGAGGAACCCACAAAGTCGCGCGTCATTGAGGAGCTTTGTGGGCGCGAGAATCTCGTCTCCAATCGCCTTGAGTTCAGCAACCGTTGGGAGCGGCTGCCAATTGTTATCGTTCCCTTGCCGGAAGGCCTCCCCATCAAGTTCTTTTCCCCACACACTGTGGATCATATCGTTTCGCTTCTCAGTCGCCCGCCGACACCGTTCAAGGATCGCTTGTAGTTTCAGCAATGCTTCGCCCTCACCCAGCCGCTGACGTGCAAGTTTACCTATCCGTTCTCGAAGTCGTGACGATCCGTCGTATGCAGTAGCATCCAGCGCCCCTGAAACATCTAATCGAGCCAATGTCTTGATGGTCATCCGTAGGATGTGGTTAAGGTGCTCGTTGCGCAAACTGAGTTCACCATAGGCGGCGAGGAGATCTTTGTCTTCAGGTACGTGAAACATCATCATTGCTGCCACGATTCCTCCGTCGTTTGTGTAAGTATGCTAAGCGCCTCTGTGCGCACATGACGACTAAACGTTTGAGTTCAGGGGACGCTGCGCGGTTTTATCACGCAGCGTCCCCTGAAACGTAGGGTTAGGCCATCGGTGCATTGGGTGACAACCAATGATCTGATTGTATGACACCGACTCGCTCGAAGAAAATATACACAACACTGGCAAACGCAACGTAGAAGTAACCGACAAATACGCAATAGATCGCACCGACGAACCATGCTGTAAGGAAACTCGATGTATTCCAATCGGAGGCGCCGTTGCTAACTAGCGTGACCGCGGCGGCCCACAGGCCGAACAAGAACGCCATGAGGAATGGGGAAAGGCGCCACCAAACCATAAACCTCTTGAGCGGGACCTTGTGGCTTACATACAGTAGCGTTCCAAAAACAATCAAGTACGGCGTACCACCAATAATTAGTGTCCATGCGAGAAACGAAGACAAGGACCTCAAGTCTACAATGGACCCGACGAGCCACACGATAGCGGGTAAGACAATTGGCAGGGAGAACGAAAGGCGAAAAAAGGTTATTGGATACATTGCGGCAGAAGCCTAACGAGGTTGTAGAAAAAATATTCCCGCATCTTGCCTTGAGTGCTCGCAACCGACAAGATCACGCCATCCGAATTCGAGAAGACGAACATTCGATGGCTCGCTACAAAACAATCGACACGAATCCCCGCTTCCTCAC
>DATLHW010000358.1:0-5187 GCA_035539675.1 Burkholderiales bacterium
CGATGCTCACGCTGACTTACGTAGAGAGCTACTATTGGTCTATCATTGACTGCGTAAAAACCAAGCCGAGGGGGAAGCATTGATGGGAAAGCGCATCATGGTATTTCTGGCGGCATTGATCCTTACCGCCTGCACCGATCCTAATAGCGTCCGATTTGGTCCTGTCCCATCCGAAGACCTGGAAAAGTACAGCAGTCGATTAAAAAAACTGCCTCCCGATGATCTGGCGCTGCTGACGAGTTACATCTCCCATGCGGAGATGAAAGCGCTGGAGGGCAATTCGAATCCCGCTATTGGCAAAACAGTCGCCGAAGTGATGGGCGATGCGCGGTCATGGCAAAAGGTGCAGCAACGGGCTGCGGCGGAAGAACGGCAACGTCAAGAAACGGCGCGGCTCGAAGCCGGCAAAATCGAATCCGAGCGCAAGCTATTGCAAGAGAGAGTGTCGCAGAGCGTCGTTGTGTCTTTCTTGAAGCGCACCATTCTTCCACCGAATCCTGAAGCCAACCGCCCTGAATCCGTTGTCCGGCTTGAATATGAGGTTGAGAATATTGGCGGGAAAGCGATTCTCGGCGTTAAAGGAAAAGTTTTGTATCGGGACTTATTCGGCAAGAGGATCGTCGAGCATCCTTTTCAGACGGATAAAACGATTCCCATTGCTGGACGCATTCAGGTGCCGGTCAATTACCGTATTTCTCCCATTTGGCGCGAAATGATGACCTTGGCTGGCACTGAAGATGGGAAGTTCAACTTCGCTTTCTCACCGGAGGCGCTGATGCTTGAGGGAGGGGAGACTTTGCGCCTTTCGGATAAGGCAGTGAAAGCCGGAGAGGCGCCGCCTACACCTAGCGCCCCAGCAAGGCCCAGCGACTCCTCGAATCAGTTGGCTCCGCTCACGGCCCCGACAAGCGAGACGCCAGGGAGCTAATGCTCCACAAACGACGAGGTGGGCAAGTGAGCCCACCTCGCATGAACGCCAGTTGAGGGAAAAAATCGTCGGGGCTCTACCGAATGCGCCTTAGATTTTCTTCATAACCCAGAGTTAAGCAGAACGTCCGCCTGGGATATGAGACGGATGTTTCATTGCCGCCTCCTCTTTCATTGATTCCGCAGCCTTCTCCAACTTTGGCGCCGCCGCACGTCCACGCTCCCGCCATGTGCGAACAAGGTCGCCCGCGGTGTCTTTTGCGCCGAGACCGAAAGCCAATCCTGCTGCGAGCGCGACCGCCCCAACAATCGCCATGAACAGCATATTAACGATCGTTTCCGCGATACCTAACTGGTTCACCGCCACAACGACGCCAAACGCCCAAACGGCCACTCGTCCTATCTTGGCGAGCAAGTCGGCATTGGAAAATCCAGCCTTGCCAGTGGCTCCACGAATTAGACTACTCAGCGCATTAGCCGCCAGACCAGCGATAACCAACACCACCAAGGCGACAACCAGATTGGGAAGCCAGAGCAAGAATTGCCGAAAGATGTCCGACACCGCCGGCAAACCGAGCGCATCGAATGCGACGACCAGCACAATCAGTCGGATGAACCATTTTGCAATGGCGGCGAGAAGGCCGGCGGAGTCGCTCTTCATACCCATCGAGCTCACGAAATCGGAGAATCCCGCGCGTTCGGCCATACCGTTGAAGTTCACGGCTCGCAACAGGGCGGATACCGCCCTTGCAATGAGTGAAGCGATCAGCCAACCAATAAGGAGAATCACCAAAAATCCAACTATCTTGGGAATCGCCGCGAAGAATAACGCCATGGCGCTAGTTAACGAGGCAAGCAGCGCACTGCCCCAATCCTGTACCGTAGTTTCCATATTTCTGCTCCAATAACCGATGGTCTCCAAGTGAACAAACGCCGTAAGAGTATGGAGTTTCCTCCCTACTCGTGGCGGCGGGATGCAGGGTTACACAGGCAAAAATCGGACCACACGAGAACGGAAAACGGCGAACGCCCGGATTAGCGAAGCGCAATCTGGGAACGGGGATTTAATATGCTATGGATAGGAGATCCGGATTACGCTTCAATTCGGATATGCAGAAAGAATAAATTACCGACAGGAAGAAATTTTCGGCATTAACAACCGATCCCCCTCCGCCGGCTCATGCGCGTCTGAGAAACTAATCAATAGAACTTACTGCGCGGAACAGAATTAAGGCGATTTCCGATAATAAACATACCAATAAAATTGATGGATTTCTTCGCCTGGCTAGGCGGGAGGAGGCGTCATAGTGAACTATGGCAACGACGAGCAACAACGCCAGGCGGAGAAAGACGCGATTTGATTGGTATGTTTATTATCGGAAATCGCCTAAGGCTCGCGCAGTAAGACTCGAACAGCTTTTAAGCGCCTTCGGCATTCAAGACGTTGGCAGTGGCGCCCACGACCGCAGCGATTCGGCCGATATCGCGCAGTTGCACTGCGGTCATACCGGTTTCCTTTAGCAACTTGTAGTGCGATGTCACGCAAAAATGGCATTTGCCGATAATGCTGGCGGCAAGAGCGAACAATTCAAATCGGCGTCTTTCCACACCGCCATGCGTTCCGTACGCGTTCATTCTCAGCTCAGCGCGCTGCGTGCTGAGATCGTCGTCTGCGGCCATTTCCACGTAGGGATACCAGACATTGTTCATGCCCATCAACGCCGCCGCCGTAAGGGCTGCATTGATATCGGTATCCGAGAGTAGTCCGGAGCCGCGTATCGCATCGATCAGCACCTTGGACTTTGCGGCGAAAGCAGCGGCGAGCGCCGCGCCTAGCGCGTCGGCCACATCGAGACTGGAGCGAGCAAGCACCATATCGAGATTGAGCCGCACGTCCTTGGCATAGTCGGGAATTCGCTCTTTGATCGGTTTTAGGAAATCCATTGCTCTACCCCTTTGTTCAGTTAAAGCCGGTTCTGAATTATCAAGAACCGGCTTCGATACGACTGTCTTTTACAACGTTTCGCCGCCAACCTTACGATTGCACGGGCACAGCTCATCCGTTTGCAAGCCGTCCAAAATACGCAACACTTCGTCCGGGTTCCGCCCCACGTTCAAGTTGTTCACCGAAACGTGTTGAATAACATTGTCCGGATCGACGATAAACGTAGCTCGCAACGCTGCGCCTTCCGCTTTATCGCGAACGCCCAGTTGATCCACCAGGGAGCCGGTGGAGTCGCCGAACTGCCATTGGCTCAAGCGGTTCAGCTCTTTGTGCTCACGACGCCAAGCCAGTTTGCAGAATTCATTGTCGGTCGAGCCGCCGAGCACCACGGCGTCGCGGTCCTCGAAATCTTTGGCGAGCTTCGCGAAACCAACGATTTCGGTCGGACACACAAACGTGAAGTCCTTCGGGTAGAAGTAAATGACCTTCCACTTGCCAGGAAATGATTCTTCGGTAATCGTCTCGAAGGCCGATTTTCCTTCTTCCTCATGATGATTGAATCCCGGCTTAACGCCCGCGACCTTGAACGCTTCGAGTTTTTCACCTACGGTTTTCATTGTCGAATCTCCAGCTGGTTGATTGAAAGTGATTGAAGGATAGTTAAAACGAACCGATAGAGGAAGTAGATTTTATATATAGAGTGAATTGTAAAAAACTATAAGTGAACAGGCAGAGGCGTTTGCCGCAATCCCAACAGCGAATTAAGCCTCAATGAAACAAGCTTTTTGCCGGAAATCGAATTTAATAGGACATACGCAAACCTGTCCCAGCTGGGTTGCGTCTTCTGGCCATACATTCACCTGGTGAGGGTGCAACAGCGACCTTAATAGACGATCTTATCTTCCGCCGCCAGCGCCTGGGGCTGCCCATGGGTTTCGATAAACGTCTTCATCCGCGTCAGGTCTGACTCCATTTTATGTTTGAGCTCGTGCCCGAATAACGCTGAAAACGTATGTCCCAAAGCCGCCGCCGGTTTATAGGATGTTCTAACTGTTACCCGGCAGCCGCCATCGATGGATTCAAAACGCGCATAGCCTGCGTGTTGAACCATGGAGCCCGGTTCGCTTTTCCACGCCAGCAGTTTCGGCGGCGCTGACTCCGTTAACACGACATCCCATTCCACTCGCCCGCCGGCCGGTCCTTTCACCACCCAATGCGCACGTCCACCGCTAAGATCCCGCACTTCCTGAACATGCGACATGAACCGTGGAAAATTCTCGTATTGCGACCAGATATCGAAAACCGTCTCGGGCAAGGCGGCAATCGTGATAGACCTTTGCAAGTCGATGATGCGCCGATTCTCTCTAAATCCAATGAGACGCCGCA
Organism: Burkholderiales bacterium; assembly: GCA_035539675.1. Taxonomy (GTDB): domain Bacteria; phylum Pseudomonadota; class Gammaproteobacteria; order Burkholderiales; family DATLHW01; genus DATLHW01. The sequence continues at coordinate 4,259 of DATLHW010000358.1, forward strand.
TCGGCGCATTCAACGCCCCGCGAACCAACAAGCCAATGCCGACAACCGTCGTGGCGGCGCCGAGCCCACCTCTTCGCGACAAACCATAAAGCGCCAAACCGCCACCGCCGATGGCAGCCGCCAACCGTAACGCCAACGGCCAATCCTCACGCATCCATTCGGCTTTCGTCCACGGCTGCCCCGCCCCGCCTTGAAGACTGGAAATATGATCGCGCCGCACATGAACATCCAAGCGGTTTTCGATATTTTTAACGCCTTGCGTCGAACGCACAGCATCCACCAGCCCCGGTTCCTCGGACGCCAAAACAGGGCCGGTCAGCGTCACACGACCTTGCCACACCATGACATCAATTGCGTGCGGGTGCGAGACCACTCGCCCAATCTTCGAGCGCACTCGCTCCTCCACAACCCTATCATCCGTGACGTCGCTCCGTTTCAGAACGCGGCGCGCTTCAGACCATGCCCCGCGCAACCGGCTCTTCAAGTCGCGCGCCGCGACGTTCATTTCGTGGCCCGCCTTGCTCGCCAGACCCATTACTTTTTCTTGCGCCGTGGCTCGACGCGACCGCCCCCTTCTCGGGTCCAACGTAAACATCACCAGCGCGCCTACCGCGGCCGCGCTAAAAAGCCTGACCCATATGTGGCCACTTGTCATCGTTGGTCTCATTGTTACCTCCTAGTGGTCTACTTCAATACGGTTAAACCTAGGTTAATGTCTCATCGAAAGGCAAACCTCGTGCCAGAAGCACACGCGATTGAATTCCGCCCCTAACCATTGCGACGTTTTGCGTTAATAGGGCAAATACTCAGAGGGCATTTTGGAATAAGGATTGCTTGAGTTTAAGTGCGGGCGGTTATTCGACTACGCCTGAAATGTCTGCTTTCCATCGGAAGCCGCTATCAATGCAAAAGGCGCCGTAGATAACGAC
>DATLHW010000359.1:0-6278 GCA_035539675.1 Burkholderiales bacterium
AACGAACCGTTTTTCCCTGGGCACTTTCCCCATTTTCCGGTAATGCCGGGCGTGTTGATCATTGAAGCGATGGCGCAGGCCGCGGCGATTCTTAGCTTTAAGTCGGCGGGGCGCATGCCCGACAACAGCAGTGTGTACTACTTCGCGGGTATCGACGGCGCTCGCTTCAAGCGGCCTGTCAGCGCTGGCGACCAGTTACACCTCGAAGTGAAACTGATCGGCCACAAGCGCGGTTTGTACAAATTCTCCGGCGAGGCCACGGTGAACGGCCAATTCACCGCAGGAGCGGAAATCCTTTGTACCGAGCGGAGCGTGACGTGACCATTCATCCAACAGCATTGATTGATCCAGGCGCGAGAATCGACTCGTCCGTCGAGGTCGGTCCCTACGCCGTTATTGGAAAAGACGTCGAGATCGGCGCAGGCACAAAAATCGGCGCGCATGCGGTAATCAAAGGGCCGACTAAAATTGGCCGCGATAATCAGATATTCCAGTTTGTCTCATTGGGCGAGGCGCCGCAGGATAAAAAATACGCCAACGAACCCACAGAGCTGATTATTGGCGATAGAAACACCGTTCGCGAATTCTGTACGTTCAATCGCGGCACATCGCAAGACGCCGGCGCGACGCGCGTGGGTAACGACAACTGGATCATGGCCTACGTGCATCTTGCGCATGACTGCCAAATAGGCAACAACACGATATTCGCCAACAACTCGCAACTGGCCGGTCATGTGCATGTCGGCGATTACGCGATTCTGGGCGGTTTCACGACAGTCCATCAGTTCGTTCATATCGGCGCGCATAGCATCACCGCCATCGCCACCGTATTGCTGCAAGACTTGCCGCCTTACGTCATGGTCGGAGGCAATACCGCCAAGGCTTACGGCATCAATGTGGAGGGCTTGAAGCGGCGTGGATTTTCGGCGGAAAAAATCACCCAGCTCAAACGCGCGTACAAGACGCTGTACAAATCCGGTCTGACGTTTGAAGAAGCCAAGGTCGGCATAGCGGAGGCTGCCGCCGAATGCCCTGAGTTAAACATCATGGTGGATTTCCTCGCGACCGCCAAACGCGGCATTGTTCGTTAACAGGCTTCAACCTCGCGCCGCTCGCTACGGTTTCGAAAGAAGTCTATTGTTTCCAGATTCAAAGGCGCTTGCATGAGAATTGGAATTGTTGCCGGCGAAGCGTCCGGCGATCTTCTTGGCAGTTCGCTTATCAAAGCGCTGCGTACCTACCATCCCGAGCTTGAATTCGTTGGCATTGCCGGCCCACGCATGCAGCGTTATGGCGCGCATTCCTGGTATCCAATGGAAAAGCTCGCGGTGCGTGGGTACATCGAGGTTCTTAAGTCCTATCGAGAAATCTTGGGCATTCGCAACAAGCTGATCCAGCGATTCGTGACGGACCCTCCCGACGTTTTTATCGGCATCGATGCGCCGGACTTCAATTTGGCGCTGGAAGCCGCGCTGAAGAAGAAGGGCATACCGACCATCCATTACGTCGGCCCGTCCATCTGGGCATGGCGAGGCGAACGCATCAAGAAAATTGCCGCCGCCGTGTCCAAAGTCCTCACGCTATTCCCCTTCGAGTCGCCGATTTATGAAAAGGCGGGCGTGCCGGTGAGCTACGTCGGGCATCCCCTGGCGGACGCTATTCCGGAAATTCTGGACCGCGATGCGGCGCGCGAGCAGATTCGGCTCAGTCATGCATGTCCCATCATTGCATTGCTACCGGGTAGTCGGCAAACCGAGTTGGATTATCACGCGGACCTGTTTATCGAAACGGCGCGGGAAATTCACAGGGTATTGCCCAATGCGCACTTCGTGGTTCCGTTAGTGAGCCGCGAAACCCGTACTCAGTTTGAAACCGCGCTCTACCGGAAGGCCGATTTGCAACTGCCCATTACGGTCCTGTTTGGGCATGCGCAATTGGCGATCACGGCGGCCGATATCGCTTTAGTCGCCTCCGGCACGGCGACGTTGGAAACGGCTTTGCTGAAATGTCCCATGGTGATCACCTACCGCATGTCTAACCTTACCTATCGGTTGATGAAGCGACAGGGCTATTTGCCATACGTCGGGTTACCCAACATTCTCGCCGGAGAATTCCTCGTGCCCGAACTGCTGCAAGACGATGCGACGCCTAAAAATCTGGCGCGTGCGCTTCTCAATATCCTGAATCACGAGCGAGTGCGAACCAACATCATCTCGCGATTCGCGGAAATTCATCATTCGCTCAAAATGGATAACGATGCCCGGGTCGCCGAGGCGATATTGCCGTTTCTCGGGAAGGGTCGAGTGAGAGCGACAGGCGAATTCGCCGACAGAGGAATTGCCGCAAATGCGCGAGCGCGATAAAAGCTTGTGAGTAAATCCACCATTTGTTCGTCCGCGTTTCTCGGCTCGGTGTCGGTTTGCTCGCCACGATTTCTTCATACCCGATAAATTCAAATGCAAAACGCAATAACTCTGATTTGCGGCGCCGATGAAGCCGGCCGCGGCCCTCTCGCTGGCAGCGTCTATGCGGCTGCGGTGGTTCTCGATCCGGCGCGGCCCATCGTTGGACTCGCCGATTCCAAAAAGCTGACAGCGCGACGGAGGGAAGCATTGGCGATACTCATTCGCGAACGCGCGATGAGTTGGTCGGTCGCTACTGCATCTGTTGCGGAAATCGATAGCATCAATATTTTTCGCGCCAGTCTTCTGGCCATGCAGCGCGCCGTGGAAAGTCTTTCCATCGCACCGCATGAGTTGCTGGTCGATGGCCTCCATTGTCCCCAGGTGAAAATGTCGGCGAGAGCTATTGTGAAAGGAGACGCTACCGTACCGGAAATCTCGGCGGCCTCCATTCTCGCGAAAGTAGCGAGGGACGAAGAAATGATTGCCCTCGCAACTCGTTATCCTGAGTATGGCTTCGAGCGGAACAAGGGTTATCCGACGCCGGATCATCTCGAAGCGCTGCAACGCTTCGGCGCGACGGAGATACACCGGCGCAGCTTCGCGCCCGTGGCGGCGGTGCTCGATTTTACGTCGCGTGAGTAGCAACGTTTTTTACAGACCTGCATCCGCACATTGAATCGATTAGGCGTAGGAGCGAGCTTGCTCGCGATTGTCAGCGTGGCCCCGGACGCAATCGCGAGCAAGCTCGCTCCTACAGAGGGCGGTATCGCGTAAGTGGCAACCAATAACAACCTAATGGAGTAACACCTTGAAAATAGCGCTCTGGTTACATTTGCTCGGCGTCATCGTTTGGGTTGGCGGCATGTTCTTCGCCTATATGGCGCTTCGCCCAGCGGCGGCCAAGCTCCTTGAACCGCCCCAGCGCTTACCGTTATGGGCGGCAACCTTTACCCGCTTTTTTCCGTGGGTTTGGGCGTCAATTGTCTTGATACTCGCCAGCGGCTTCTACATCATGTTTATGCACATGGACGGATTCGCCGCGCCGCGCCATGTTCATGTGATGCTGCTGCTTGGCGTCATCATGATGCTGATCTTTGCTCATGTGTACTTCGCGCCATTTCGTAAATTGAAACGATATGTGGCGCTAAAGGATTGGCCGCAGGCGGGAACCGCGTTAAATCAGATTCGAATGTTGGTGGGAACGAATTTGTTGTTGGGGTTGGTGACCGTTACGACGGCTACGGTTGGCGCGGTTTTGTTCTGATAAAAATGGACTACTGCGGCGGGCTTTCTCCCTGTTTATTCGAGTTACGCGAATTGTTGGACCGCTGACATGTATACAGGCAAAGCACGATGGCGAACTGCATAATTGCTAGCCAGAGCACGATGGAGTAAACGCCTCGAAAAACTTGGAAAATCGATGATGCATATGTGTTGGATGCTTGGGTGATCGCGACAAACGATTCTCGCAAGCGTTCGGCGTAAGGGGAGGGGGCAACTCGAAACATTAAGGAGTCTGAGTTTTCCCGCAATGCTTTGATCTGTTCCTCGCGGATCGTTAGTTCTTTTTCAAAGTCGTTCTTGTAAATGTAAAGACATGCGCTCAATACCAGGAGCATGGCTGGCCCAACCAACAAGGCAATAAGGTGGCGAAAGGTCATATCAGTCTGAGGCCAATGTTTTAGTTTAAGGCGAGCCATCGGTCAGTGACGTTAAAATTGAAGGCGCTATCGCTTTTCCGCCCTACACGCCCGATAAAATCACCGTGACTGACCAATAGTACAATATCAACGCCGCCACGCGGGCCAGATAAATTTCCCATGGGTGTAGCGTAACCCAGCGCAACACCCATTCGTTTGCGCAGTGACATCACTGATGCATCGAGGCGATTGTCTCTCGTGCCATGGCGCGTAAAAAGTTCTTCGCATTCATCGTAATGAATGCAAATGTCTCTCTTCTACCGAGTATCTTTTTCCGTCGAATTATTCTTTGTCGAAAAGAGTTTGCGCATGCTGTGTTCTCCGATATTCCTATGCTATAGCTGAATGGTTGGGACTGCGGTAGCTCCATTTCATTGTGTAGTACGACATGGAATCAATCGTGTCGGTCGTCCCCATTGAAGTTGTTTGCATCATGAGTTGTTTTGGGGCGATTGGGGGATCTGGAAACGGTTGTTGGATACATCCGAGTTTCTGGATTAAAGCCGCAGTCATCACTGCTCAGCGAACCTTTACATGAGCGTGTGGGGCAAGTTGCGTCGAAATTATACGGAGTCATTATTAGATCCGCGGGAAGTCCAGGTTTCGCTTCAATAGAAACTTGGCGCTGCTATAACATTCTGCAAACAGTTTCCTAGGGAACGTCCGTTAGTTCCGGCTTATTGAGCCTGAATGTAATGGCTCGTTGTTGTGTGCTTTCCCTCCAAGGAGAAAGAAATGAAACTGTTGCAAGTATTGCTATTAGCCTGCGTCGTTCTATTCGCAGCGCAAAGCCACGCCGCGCCGACATGTCCTGTCGGCGCCTTATCGGCAATCAAGGGCCAGCGCCTTTTCCTCTACTTTCCCACCGCCGATGACGCCACTTACCCGGAACACGGGACTACCGGCGTTAATACCTCTCCTCTACGCGCTTTCGATGTCGCTAATCTCGACGCAGGCATTGGAACGACAGATCAACTCCGCAATCGCATTTTTGATTTTGTCACCGATGACTATTGCGAGTTTAGCGTGAGCGTCGAGACCTTTACGACAACGCCTCCGCAGACAGATCCGCGTTGGCAGCAGGTGGGAATTGGCAGCGATGGAAATGGCGCGGGATTATTTGGCGAGGCGCAGGCCGTCGATACCAACGACGTCGTTGCGCAAGACTTCGCTCGAGTCTGGTCCAATGCCTTTGGCGAATCGTTCGGCGGCGCGGGCGGCGCTCTCGCCGGCGCTAATTCCACTCTCGAACGTTGGGCGACTGCAGTCTCGCACACTGTTGCGCATGAGGCTGCTCATAACTACGGCGCAGCCCATCGCCATTCCGCCCCGCGTCCGGGGAGCAACGAAGACGAGCAGAACAACCATGTTCTCGCAACAGGTAGTACAGGGCTGACCGGAGAAATCAGGGCGTCACGCGATCGTCACTTCAGCGACCAGGAGTACGAGATTCTCGCGCACAACGTAGGGCTGAATATCAAAACCCTTCTTAACTGGGACTTCGTGAATCCCAATAACACCAACGCGAACAGACTGCGCCTTCGTATCCTCACAACCTCGTCGACATTGACGCTCGCATGGTTCTATACCGGCGACCTCAGCCCGTGGACCGATCCGACGATTACCAACACAGGCGCGACACAGTTGTTTCAAGGCGTGACGTACAACGTATTCAATCTCGATTTTTCCGTCGCGAAGACATGGAGCGGCGGCGTGGATGGCGTGGTTCCTCCAGCGGTCCGGTTTCATGTTGGGGCGAGCTTCGCTGAGTCCGGGACTGTTTTCGTGTTCGACGGTCAGCTTTTCAGCGACGCAACGCAACTGCCGTTATTTCCTCGGATGTTTGGCTTCGATAGTGGAACAGCCGACCTCGCGACCGGCGACTTCAATGTCAGCATGTTTAACCCCTCCGCCAATCGTGGGCCTTTGATCGTTCGCCAACTGGAGCTGTTGCATGTTCCTCGGATGGTGGACATCAACACGATGGTTGCGAATACCCCGCCAACAGGGCTCAATGGCGTACCAATAGATGCTGTCAAACGCCGCGTATTGACTCATGGGTTGCCCGTTAAAGACTCCGCTACGATTCCAATCGCCCGGTTCGCTGATAAACGTGATCTCGATATCATCTATGGCCCGAAAGATTGTCCGCCAGGCTCCATCGGCTTCCAGC
>DATLHW010000360.1:0-14024 GCA_035539675.1 Burkholderiales bacterium
TGCGCTGTCCGCTGCATCGGACAGCCGCTGCGCAGGCGAACAGCATGCTGTTCGAAACCCCTGCTTAGCTCTCCTTGCCGTACTAACTGTGTACTGTCTGCGTCGACGCGCCTTGCTGGAAAACTTTTGCACAAGTACTTATTGCTGCACGTTGTAAGTTAAATTTAGTGGACGATCTCCGCGAACGCCATCGACATGAACCTGGGGCGCCTGTCCCAATTGCAAGTAAAGGCGACCGAGGTCCGCAGGTGAGTTGACCGGCTTGCCGTTGATGTTGCGAATCACGTCGCCGATTTGCAAGCCAAGCCGCTCGGCCAGACTTCCCGGCGGCACGTCTTGGACGACGATTCCCCCACTCGGGTTTGCATTTACCCGGCCCATATTGGCGATTTGTTTGGGATCCTTCAAGCTCGCCGCCACGTCGCCACGGGAAACATTAGGAGGCGCCGACGTCGGTCCTCGATGTCGGAGTTGTGGGGGCGCGGCGGGGGATGGCCGTGGTTGAGGCTGTTGTGGCCTCGCGCTGGCGCCTTCCGGCCGCTCTTCGAGATTGACGCGCTCCACTGCGCCGCCGCGTCGAATCAGGATATGGGTCGGATGGACCTCGCCAAGCACCACGCCAGGCGTGATCTGCTCTCCGATTTTAAAGGCCTCGTCGGTTTTCGATCCGGTATTGACGATGGCGAAACTGGGCGATTCCTGGTCGAAAGCGAAAACGCCTGTCAGCCGCAGGTTTAATGTCGACATCTGCGCATCCGCGGAAGCGTTGCTCTCGCCGGCGACGCCGAACAAATTGGCGCCAACGACATGGCCGGCAGCTGCGTTGATATCGATCTTGGCGATGGCTGGAGGCGTGGCGATGTCCCTGGGTTGCAGAAACAGCCAAGCCCATTGAGTCAGCAGCCAGGCAAGCAGGATCAATAGCAACGTAGTCGCGATGGCGACGCCGAAGCGATCGAGAACAGAGCGTAACTTTCCGGCGGTCACAGCGGGAAAACGGAAGGCGGCGGTGGCCAAAATTCAAGGGGAATCTGATGATGAGTGAGGGGCGAGTATAACAATAGCGCCTGTTCCTCCTCAATCTAAGTAAGAATCGAGGCTGGAGTTGAGAGGGGAAAGCGGCTGACTGCGTCTGCGAAACCGTCCCTTGTTATCCGGACCTTATGTAAAATTTAGGTGACTCGGCGACTTAGGATTGATAGGCTATTAAAGCGAATTTGCGATGACATTGAAGAAATCCAAGTCTTAATGGCTTTTTGAATATGAACCGTTTTAGAAATTTACAGAAAGGCGCAGTCGTCGTACTTGCCGTGTGGTTGGCCATCATTGGCCATATCGCGGCGGCGATGCCGTTTTGTGATCAGACGCAGGCGCCTGCAGTCGCGCAGCTGTCCGAGTCGCGTCAGCAGTCGATTTTGGCCGTTGAGCAAGGCGGTGATCACTGCGCGCAAAGCGGCGAGCAGGGTAAGGGGGACGGCAATAACCCCAAACTTTCCTGTGAAGCCTGCGGTATGTGTCACATGGCGTGTCATGCGCTTCCCCCAGTCATGTCGGGCGTCAAGGCCGGAATGCCCAACCGGGTCTATAGCAATACGATCGTCGCCACCCTCATCTCGTTCATTCCTGAACAACCTCAGCACGTACCGCTAAATCTCCTCGCTTGAAAATCGTCTGAAAAGGCGTTGCGGGGGCCGGGCTTTTGGCGCTAGTCGTACGATTGGTGCGGAACTGCTTCTTAGCCAACATCAGGTTTTTTCTCCTCGCTTTTTCAGCCGATATTGAACGCGAAAGCTGCGGTCGATTCCGTAGCGCTTCGCTTCCTTTCCAGCAAATACATGATGTGAACCATAAGCGGAACTGCTGAGGTTCATTCAAGGAACAAGCTATGAAAAAGCTATTTATTTATCAGTGGCGGATCGTATTGGCGTTAGTCGTTGGCGCCAGCGCATCGATGGGGTTTGCGCAATCCAGTCGTCACGGCCCAGTCGACTCCAATGCCCCCGCTCCTGATTTCGCCTACGAATCCGCCTTCTCTGACTATCAAGCCTTTGGAGAACAAGCGCCTGCGGATTGGAAGCAGATCAATGAAGAAGTCGGCGGCGCGATGCACGGCGCCGCCTCCAGCGATACGCACGCCGTCGTGCAGTCCATTAACCGCGCAGAGAACAAGGTAAAGCTTAAGCACGGTCCGATACCGAAGTTGGATATGCCTGGCATGACGATGGTCTTTCGGGTGGTGGATGCGAAGCTCCTGGATCAGGTGAAAGAAGGCGATGAGGTCGGCGTGACGGTCGAAAAGGCAGGCGGTGGTTATGTCGTCACGGGTTTTCAGAAGGAGAAATTCCATGAAAACAAGTGACGATATGCGTTTCCCTGGCGGATGGCCGGTCAAGCTCGCCGTCGCGGCGAGCTTGACGTTGATGTTAACGGGGTGCGCAACGCTCTCGGAGGACGGCGGTTTTGGCGGCGTCAGTGAAAGCGTCAAGGAACGCTTGGGCAAGGATGCGAAATGGGTTCGGTCGGAGTCGGACGCGATTTCCGCGCGGGCAGCCGTTCAGCAGATGCTCGGTAAGCCGCTTTCGGTCGATGACGCTGTGCAAATCGCGCTATTGAACAATCAGGGCCTACAGGCGACGTATGCCGAGCTAGGGGTTGCGGAGGCCGACTTGGTTCAGGCGGGGCGGCTGCGCAATCCGGGCTTTTCATTTGCACGATTGACTCGTGGAGATGAAAAGGAAATCGAACGAGCCTTCTTTTTCGATTTTGCCGGGCTTGTCACGATGCCGTTGCGGACGAAACTCGAAGGCCGGCGCTTCGAGGCGACGAAGTTGCGAGTCGCCGCGGAGACTTTGCAGGTGGCGGCTGAGACTCGCAAGGCTTTCTTCAGCGCCGTGGCGGCGGGAGAAGCCGTGAAGTACATGGATCAAGTAAAGCTCGCCGCTGAGGCAAGCGCGGATCTGGCGCGTCGAATGGCGCGCGCCGGCAATTGGGGCAAGCTTGATCAAGCGCGGGAGCAGCTTTTCTATGCCGAAGCGACGGCCCAGTTGGCGCGAGCCCGACAATCGTTTGTGTCGAATCGCGAGCGGTTAACGCGCTTGATGGGATTGTGGGGTGACGACGTTCGTTTTTCGCTACCTGAGCGGCTCCCCGATTTGCCGGCGTCGCCACGCGAATTAACGGATATCGAAAGCGTGGCTCTCAAACAACGTTTGGATGTGCAGTCGGCGAAGCAGGAGACGGAGAGCATTGCGAGTTCTCTTGGTTTGAGCAAGGCGACCCGATTCATCAATGTGTTGGAGCTCGGTTATCTGCGCAACAGCGAAACCGACGAACCCCGGCAAACGGGATATGAAATTGAAATCTCCATTCCGCTTTTCGACTGGGGCGGCGCGCGTGTCGCCAAGGCTGAGTCGATCTACATGCAATCGGTCAACCGTTTGGCGGAGACCGCGATCAACGCACGTTCGCAAGTGCGCGATGCCTACAGCGGATATCGCACCGCCTACGACATCGCCAAGCACTACCGCGATGAAATCGTGCCGCTTCGAAAGAAAATCGCCGACGAGAATTTGCTTCGCTACAACGGCATGCTGATTGGCGTATTCGAACTGATCGCGGATGCGCGTGAGCAGGTGATGAGCGTCAATGCTTACATCGAGTCGTTGCGGGACTTCTGGCTCATGGAATCGGATCTGGATATGGCGCTAACAGGTAAATTTTCCAGTGGCGCGGGAGCCACTTTCACGCGAGCCGTCGCTACCGATGGTTCGTCTGGCGGCGGACACTAATTCAAGGGGGCATTTTCACTATGTTGACTCGTCGACAGTTTCTACAATCCACGGGCATGGCGGCGCTGAGCGCCGCCGCTGTGTCCCGAGTGCAAGCCGCATCGTTACCCGAAGCGCCAATTCAAGCTTCGCCATTGACTCAGCCGCCCTTGGCTCCGGTGAACGGGCGACCCTATAACCCGGTCGTCACTTTGAACGGCTGGACTCTGCCATGGCGTATGAACAACGGCGTGAAGGAATTTCACTTGATCGCCGAGCCGGTAGTGCGCGAAATCGCGCCGGGCATGAAAGCGAATCTTTGGGGCTACAACGGACAGTCTCCCGGACCGACTATCGAAGTCGTCGAGGGCGACCGAGTGCGTATCTATGTCACCAACAAGCTTCCCGAGCACACGACGATTCATTGGCATGGCCAGCGTTTGCCGAACGGCATGGATGGCGTTGGCGGGCTGACGCAACCGCACATTCCTCCGGGCAAGACATTTGTTTATGAGTTCATCGCCAAGCGCCCGGGGACGTTCATGTATCACCCGCACGCCGATGAAATGACGCAGATGGCCATGGGCATGATGGGTTTCTGGATTACCCATCCAAAAGATCCTGCATTCATGCGCGTGGATCGGGATTTTGTGTTTTTGCTGAACGCCTACGACATCGATCCAGGCAGTTACACGCCGAAGGTCAACACCATGCTCGAATTCAATTTATGGACATGGAACAGTCGCGCGTTCCCCGGTATCGACCCGCTGGTATGCCGATTGAATGATCGTGTCCGTATCCGCATAGGCAACCTCACGATGACCAATCATCCGATTCATCTCCACGGTCATGAATTCGTGGTGACCGGCACAGACGGCGGGTGGACGCCGCCGGGTTCGCGATGGCCGGAGGTGACCACTGACATCGCGGTGGGGCAGATGCGTGCGATCGAATTTGACGCGACCGACGTTGGCGACTGGGCGTTTCACTGTCACAAGTCGCACCACACAATGAACGCCATGGGACACGACGTGCCGACTTTGATCGGGGTCGATCACAAGGGCGTGGCGGAGAAGATCAACAAGCTGGTGCCCGAATACATGGTGATGGGCGACAAGGGCATGGCCGATATGGGTGAGATGCAAATGCCGCTGCCGGACAACACATTGCCGATGATGACGGGCTCTGGCCAGTTCGGCGCGCTGGAGATGGGCGGGATGTTCACCGTGGTGAAGGTGCGAGATGGAATCGGCCGAAACGATTACAAGGATCCCGGCTGGTACAAGCATCCGCCCGGCAGCGTCGCTTATGAGTGGACCGGCTCACAGCAGGAGATTCCATCCTCAGGCAAAGCGCCTGGGGCATCCTCGGCTCCTGCTAAATCCGGCGAGACTGTTTTAAAGGTCAGGAAGGGCAGTTCGCATCATGGCCATTAATAGGCAATTCGTTTTTAATTATGAAAGGAACATTATGAAGTCTTTCTTTATCGCCTCGATTCTTGGTTTGGTTGTTGCGTCTTCCATGGCTTTTGCGCATGGCGATATGCATTCGAAAAAGGCTGAAAAGACGGTCAAAGCAGAGCAAAAAGCATTTGGAATCGCCGGCGATGCGAAAACGGTGTCTCGGACTATTGAGGTCGATATGAGCGATGCGATGCGTTTCACGCCAAATGCGCTGAGCATCAAACAAGGCGAGACCATTAGATTCGTCGTAAAGAACACCGCGAAGATGATGCACGAGATGGTGATCGGTACGCCGCAGGAATTGAAGGAGCACGCCGAACTGATGAGGAAATTTCCCGACATGGAGCACAGCGAGCCTTACATGGCGCACGTCAAACCCGCCGGCAAGGAAGAGATCATCTGGACTTTTAACAAGCCAGGCGAGTTTCAGTTCGCCTGCCTGATTCCCGGTCATTTCGAGGCTGGCATGGTGGGCGCGATATCAGTCAAGTAAGGCATGTAGTGCGGTCACGGACGCAACAGACAAGACGTCTGGCGCGTGTTCATGCATCCAAGTAATTGAGCCTGTCTCAATTAGCTTGTATATTCTTGGAGAATGAAAGACCGCACTCAATTAGCTAAATGCGCCCTCGCGCTGGTGCTGGCCGGCGGCCGAGGCAGCCGGTTGAAGCAACTTACCGACAGGCGCGCGAAGCCGGCGGTTTACTTTGGCGGAAAATTCCGCATTGTCGACTTCGCGCTTTCCAACTGCCTCAACTCCGGCATGCGGCGCATCGGCGTCATTACTCAGTACAAATCCCATAGTCTGCTGCGGCATTTGCAGCGGGGCTGGGCTTTTCTCAAGTTCGAGATGAATGAGTTCATCGACCTGTTGCCGGCGCAGCAGCGGGTGAGCGAGGATTCCTGGTATCGCGGCACGGCCGACGCTGTGTTCCAGAACGTCGACATTATTCAAAGTTATTCGCCCAAGTACATTGTCGTGCTGGCCGGCGACCACATCTACAAGATGGATTACTCGCGCATGCTCGAGTTTCATGTGGCGTCGGGCGCCGAGTGCACCGTGGGCTGTATCGAGGTTCCGCTTGCGGAGGCGAGCGCCTTTGGCGTCATGGCGACGGATGCGTCGGGGCGCATCACGGATTTCATTGAGAAGTCGGCGATGCCTCCCGCCATGATCGGCAAGCCGGATAAGGCGCTCGCCAGCATGGGCATCTATATTTTCAACGCGGATTTCCTTTATCAAGAGTTGAAGCGAGATTTGGCCGATTCCGCTTCCAGTCATGATTTTGGCAAGGACATCATTCCGCATCTGGTTAAACTGGGTTTGGCGGTAGCGCACCCGTTCACCGATAGTTGTGTGCTCGAGGAAGAGGGTAAGGAGGCGTATTGGCGGGACGTCGGAACGATCGATGCGTATTGGGAAGCCAATATTGATCTGACCGCGACGGAGCCCGCGCTCAATCTCTATGACACGAATTGGCCGATCCTGACGTATCAAGAGCAATTGCCGCCGGCTAAATTCGTGTTGGACGAGCAGGATCGTCGCGGTTCGGCGGTGCAGTCGCTCGTGTCCGGAGGATGTATCGTCTCGGGCTCCACAATATTCAACTCCTTATTGTTCTCTAAATGTCGCATTCATTCCTACGGCAAGATCAATGGCGCTGTCTTGTTGCCGCAGGTAGAGGTGGGACGTCATGTGCGGCTCAATCGAGTGGTTATCGATAGGGCATGTCAAATTCCCGATGGATTGGTTGTCGGTGAGGACCCAGTGGAAGACGCACGGCGGTTTTACCGCAGCGAGGGCGGCGTCACATTGATTACGAGGGAGATGTTAGCCCGATTGGAGGACTAAAATGCGCGTCCTCTACGTTGCGGCGGAGGCTTATCCGCTAGAGAAGACCGGTGGCTTGGGCGATGTGACGGGGGCGTTGCCGCCCGCTTTGATTCGCCAGGGATTGGATGTTCGTTTGCTGTTGCCGGGTTTGCCGGCGATCATCAAGGGAATGCTTGATCTAAAGCCCGTGGCGAAGCTGGAGCCCGCGTTCAGCGCTCGCGCTATTACGCTATTGGCTGGGCGGATGCCCGATAGCGGAGTTCCCGCTTACGTGATTGACGCCCCTGATCTATATGAGCGCCCCGGAAACCCTTACCTTGGTCCTGATGGTCGTGACTGGGGAGATAACCATCAACGGTTCGCGTTGTTGGGTTCGGTCGCCGCGCGGCTGGCGACAGGAAGCCTTGATTCGCGCTGGACGGCGGACGTTATTCATAGCCATGACTGGCATGCAGGCTTGGCTCCGGCCTATGCCTCGGCGCAATCCGGTCCACGGCCGGGTACGGTTTTCACCATTCATAACTTGGCCTACCAAGGGCTATTTCCCTACGAACGTTATGCGGATCTTGGCTTGCCGCCGGAATTTTTTGCAGTCGACGGGCTGGAGTTCTATGGCCAAGTCTCCTTCATGAAGGCAGGGCTTTTTTTCGCGGATCGAGTCACCACGGTGAGTCCGACTTATGCGCTGGAGATTCACGGTCCGGAGGAAGGCTGCGGGCTCGAAGGCGTCATTTCGGCTCGTGGCGGCGCCGTTAAAGGAATTTTGAACGGCGTGGACTATCAAGTGTGGAATCCGGCGACGGATCCGGTGCTTCCGCAGGATTACACCGCCGCTAATTTAAAGGGAAAGGCGGCTTGCAAAGCGGCGTTACAAGCCGACCTGGGTCTAGAGATACGGCCAGATACGTTGCTATTTTGCGCAGTTAGCCGGCTGACGCCTCAAAAAGGATTGGACCTCGCGCTTAACGCGTTACCTGAGATCATTCGCCAAGGTGGCCAATTGGTGCTGCTCGGCTCGGGCGATGCTGATATGGAGGAACGATTTCGACAAGCGGCGGCGAAATATCCCCAATCGGTTTCTGCGACTATCGGTTATGACGAGGCGTTTTCTCATAAAATCATCGCGGGTTCCGACGTGGTTCTTGTTCCGTCGCGATTTGAACCATGTGGTCTTACTCAGTTGTACGGATTACGCTATGGAACCCTGCCGTTAGTGCGCCGTGTCGGTGGATTGGCGGATACTGTCCTCGATGCAAACCAATCGAACCTCAAGAATGACACGGCGACAGGTTTTGTGTTCGAAAGCGCCGATGTCGCCGATTTTTCCGATGCGGTTGGGCGAGCCTTCGCCGCTTATGGCGATCGCTCCATATGGTCAAAGCTAATTCGACGAGCAATGGCGCAGAATTTTTCCTGGGATGAGGCGGCGCTTGAGTACGCATCGCTATATCGAGACGTATCCGAGGGCGTGAAATAAGAAATCGCTCTCTGGGCAACGCGGCGTTCCCACGCAAGGGTCAAATTTGCTAAAGTTAGCGGCGATTAATTTCAATTTGATATCGATCGCGATGGAGAAGGCGGCGCGAGTAGGATTAAAGCGGCGCTAAAAAATAGGCCATTTGGTATTGAATGATATATTTTGGACAGAGGTTAAATGGCTTTTACGAATATTGATGCGGACACGTTGGAGCAACTACGCGCAAGCGGAGCACGCTTGGTGGATGTTCGGACCGATGCCGAAGTGGCGCGTGGCGTTATTCCAGGCGCCAGTCATATAGCGTTGGACAAGTTGCCAGTCCGTTTCACGGAATTAAATCAAGAAACGCCAATCGTGTTGTATTGTCAGATGGGCGGGCGTTCAGCTGGCGCCGCGCAGTTTTTGACATCGAAAGGTTTTGAGCGCGTGTATAACTTACAGGGCGGCATTAACGCTTGGGCCGCAGGTGGGCGCCCTGTCGGAAATTTGACCTAAGGGGACTAATAAAATGAGTATCGCATTTGACAAAGAGGTCGACGCCCGTGGTTTGAGTTGTCCGTTACCGATCCTGCGCGCCAAAAAGTCATTGTCTGAATTGGTGTCAGGGCAGGTGCTCAAGATTGTCGCCACCGATCCTGGCTCCGTGAAGGATTTCGAGGCCTTCGCCAAGCAGACAGGTCATTATTTGCTCGCCTCCGATAACGCGAATGGCGAGTTCATTTTTTTCGTTCGGCGTAAGTAAGAGGCTTTTGTCTGAAGAGCGGGCGCCCGAAAAGCGCGCCCTTGTTTACCGCTCGCATTCCTATGTCAATCGGGTATTGGAAAACACTCGTTTGAGAGTTTTTCGCGCCCATCAGGTTTATTAATCCCGCCTGTCGTGGTATTCTAAGATATTAATCTAGTTGCTCTTTTCATTCGTTACCGGAGACTTTATCAAATGGCAGTTGAACGCACTCTCTCGATTATCAAACCCGACGCAGTCGCTAAAAACGTAATCGGCGAGATCTATTCCAGATTCGAAAAAAATGGCCTGAAAATTATCGCCGCGCAAATGACGCGTCTTTCGCAGGCGCAAGCCGAGGGGTTTTACGCGGTGCATCGCGAACGTCCGTTTTTCAAGGACTTGGTTTCTTTCATGATCTCCGGCCCTGTTATTGTTCAGGTATTAGAAGGTGAGAACGCTATCGCCAAGCACCGCGATTTGATGGGCGCCACCGATCCTAAAAAGGCTGACAAGGGCACCATCCGCGCCGACTTCGCCGACAGTATCGACGCCAATGCCGTACATGGCTCCGATGGCGCGGAAACAGCTGCGGGAGAAATCGCTTATTTCTTCCCGGCGCTATCGATACATAGTCGGTAATAACACCGTTTCATACTATGGTCACCATGCCCACTAACCTTCTCAGCCTGAACCAGCCGCAACTCGCGGAGTTTCTCGCCTCCATTGGCGAGAAGCCTTTCCGCGCGAAGCAACTCATGCGCTGGATTCATCACTTTGGCGAGCAGGATTTTGAGCGGATGACCGATATATCCAAGGTGCTGCGTGAGAAACTCGCGCAGCACGCGGTTATCGAGCCGCCGCGCTTGCGGGAGGAGCAGGTTTCCAAGGACGGGACCCGCAAGTGGTTGTTGGAAGTAGGAACCGGCAATGCTGTAGAAGCTGTATTCATACCTGAGAACGATCGCGGCACATTATGCATTTCGTCTCAGGTCGGCTGCGCGCTCGAATGCACGTTTTGTTCAACAGGGCGTCAGGGATTCAACCGCAATTTGACCGTGGCTGAAATCATTGGTCAGCTGTGGTGGGCGAATAAGGCGATGGGGCGCGATCCGAAAGGGGAGCGCATCATCTCGAACGTCGTGATGATGGGCATGGGCGAGCCGCTGACCAATTTCGACAATGTCACCACCGCCATGGACATCATGTTGGACGATTCCGCCTTTGGTCTGTCTCGTCGTCGCGTGACGCTTTCCACCAGTGGCGTGTTGCCGGCGCTGGAGAGATTGCGCGATCGTTGTCCTGTCGCCCTGGCGGTGTCGTTGCATGCGCCGAACGATGCATTGCGAGACGTTCTGGTGCCGATAAACAAAAAGTATCCGTTGGCCGATTTGATGGCGGCATGTAAGCGATACATCGAAAAAGCGCCACGGGATTTTGTTACTTTTGAGTACGTGATGCTCGATGGCGTGAACGACACAATGGCGCACGCGAATCAGTTGGTTGCGCTATGCAAGGATGTGCCCTGTAAGTTCAATCTGATACCGTTTAACGCCTTCCCGGACTCTGGATATGTGCGCTCAAAGACGGACGCCATTCACCGTTTTCGCGATGTGTTGATGCAGGCCGGTTTTATTGTGACGGTTCGTAAGACTCGCGGTGACGACATCGATGCTGCCTGCGGACAATTGGCGGGTAAGGTCGTGGATAAGACGCGTCGTACGCAAATACGCTTGACGGAGGTGGCCCCTTGATGCGGCTCAGAAGCTATTTGAATAATTACCGATTTTTACCTTCTGACGCGAGTGGAGCAGTTTTGCGTCAGCCTGCGTTTTTCAATCAGCTTTTAAGCAGTGCTTTTGTGGCGTGCGCACTGTTTTTGGCGGGTTGCGCCGCGAGCCCTAACGGGGGGCAGTCCGACGCTTCTTCCGGATCTCAAGTATCAACTGAGAGTTTTAATAGCGCCCGCATTCACACCGAGTTGGCGGCTAGCTATTACACCCGGCGTCAGTTTGACGTGTCGCTGGATGAGCTCCGCATTGCGCTTAAATCTTTTCCCGGTTATGGCCCCGCCCATAACATGCTTGGCTTGGTTTATATGGAGCTGAATGAGGACGCCAAGGCTCGGCAGAGTTTTGAAGAGTCGCTTAGGCTGAGTCCGAACGATTCGGATGCAAACAATAATTATGGCTGGTTCCTTTGTCAGCGTAGCGATCCTGCTAAATCGCTGCCTTACTTTGGCGTCGCTTTACGAAATTCACTTTACCCAACGCCTGAGCGAACTCTGGTTAATGCGGGTATTTGCTCCCGCAAAATGAAAGATATGGTTGGCGCTGAGAAGTATTTTCTCCAGGCGTTGGCGGCTCAGCCGGCTTATTCGCCGGCGCTCTTCAATTTAGCCGAGCTAAGCTTTGAAGGCGGAAACTTCGAGCAAAGTCGAACGTATTTGAGCCGGTATATGCGGGTTGAGAATCCGTCCGCTGAGGCGCTTGGGCTCGCCGTGCAAGTCGAGCGCCAATTGGGCGATCGCCCATCGGCGGCAAGCTACGCTGCGCAACTTTGTCGCCGTTTTGCTCAGAGTAAGGAGTGTCAAGCGACGAAGGCTGGAGTTCAACGATGAGCGCAGTTAGAGAAGAGTTTTCGCGCTCGGTATCCACTGGCGCTGAAACCGCTGGCGCCATTTTGGCCGCCGCCAGGCAAGCGCAGCGGTTGGGTGTGGGGGAAATGAGTAGCCATTTGCGGCTTTCAACATGGCAAGTTGAGGCGTTGGAAAACGATGAGTACGATCGCCTTCCCGGTCCGACGTTTATCCGAGGCATCATTCGTAGCTACGCCAAAGCGTTGCAGATTGACCCCCAACCCGCCTTGGAAGCATATGGTCATGCCTCGCCGGACGCTGAACATATTCCGATCAATGTTCCGTCTCAAAACATTCGCTTTAATCCGAACAGTCCAGGTGGATTGAGCATTCCGGGTAGGGCGATGGTTGCTTTGCTCGCATTGGTGATTTTCGGCGGGAGCGCGGCTTGGCTTTGGCGTGGAGCTACTGAAGAAAGCGCAAAGGAAGATAGTCCAACACCTCAGTCTGCGGCGGCAGAGGTCAAGCCGTTGAAGCCGGATCCTAAGCCGGCGTTGCCGGATGTGCAGGCTTCAACTCCGCCTGTTCCCCAGATGGAAGCGGCGGTGGCTCCCCCAGCAGCTCCCGCGCCAATGGTCATTCCTCGTGATTTAGTGGTTGCGCCGGCGGTGGTCCGGACAGTCGAGGCTCCACCGGTCGCCAGCCAAATGGTGATTTCTCCAGTTATCCGGCATGAGGCGGCTTCTGCAGATGCGAGCTTACGTCTGACTTTTCAGGATGACTCGTGGGTTGAAATCAGAGATGGTAAAGGGAAGAATATTTTTCGTGAGTTGAGGCGGGCTGGCGCTGAGGAGACTGTCGTTGGTAGGCCGCCTTTCTCGTTGATTATCGGAAATGCGCGTTCGGTTCAGCTTTCCTACAATGACAAACCGGTCGATTTGACGCCTCATATCCGGATTCGCGTTGCTCGGCTTACGATAGGTGAGTAGATCCATGTCGCAAGTTGTTATTCAACGGCGCGCCACGCGCCAAGTAAAAATCGGTCACGTGTTGGTTGGCGGCGATGCGCCCATCATGGTGCAGTCCATGACCAATACCGATACGGCGGATGCCGACGGCACCGCAAAGCAAGTTGCTGAATTGGCGAGAGCCGGCTCGGAAGTCGTGCGCATTACCGTGAACACTGCTGAAGCAGCGGCTCAAGTGGCGAACATTCGTGAGAAGCTTGATCGGATGGGTATCAACGTCCCCCTGGTCGGTGATTTTCACTTTAACGGTCATAAGTTGCTGGCCGCTTATCCGGACTGCGCGGCGGCGCTCGATAAGTACCGAATCAACCCCGGCAACGTAGGGCACGGTAAGAGACGCGACGAGCAGTTTGCGGTGATGATTGAAACCGCCATCAAATACGACAAGTCGGTGCGCATTGGCGTTAATTGGGGAAGCCTTGATCCAGAGCTCATGGCTCGCATGATGGATGCGAACCATGAGCGCGCCGTTCCGCTTGATGCGGATCTGGTTATGCGCGAGGCGCTGATTGTCTCGGCGCTGGAAAGCGCGGCGCAAGCGGTGGATATCGGTCTTTCCCCCGACAAAATCATCCTCTCCTGCAAAGTAAGCAAAGTGCAGGATTTGATCGCCGTCTACGCAGACATTGCGAAACGATGCGACTATCCTTTGCACCTCGGTCTCACCGAAGCAGGCATGGGGTCAAAGGGTATCGTCGCTTCGACGGCGGCGCTTTCCGTGTTGCTTCAGCAGGGTATCGGAGACACGATCAGAATTTCGCTGACGCCCGAGCCCGGCGGCGACCGCACCAAGGAAGTTATTGTCGGGCAGGAAATCCTGCAAACCATGGGATTGCGGTCTTTCACGCCCATGGTGGCGGCTTGTCCTGGTTGCGGGCGCACCACTAGCACTTCCTTTCAGGAGTTGGCGGACAAGATTCAAAGCTATTTACGCGCCCAAATGCCGGTTTGGCGAGGGATGTATCCTGGTGTGGAGAATATGCATGTGGCCGTGATGGGGTGTGTGGTCAATGGTCCAGGCGAAAGCAAGCTTGCCAACATCGGTATTTCTCTTCCTGGGTCGGGCGAACGACCGGTGGCGCCGGTTTATGTGGACGGGGCGAAGAACGTCACCTTAAAGGGCGCGACAATCGCGGAGGATTTTCAGCGATTGGTT
>DATLHW010000361.1:0-4887 GCA_035539675.1 Burkholderiales bacterium
GATCGGTCCCGGCATCGGCAAACGTCGGGTGATTTGTTTCACCTGTATACCGCGCACCCCTTCGATCTGGTTCTTGACGCCGCCATCGCCTGTTACGGCGTAAAGCTCAAGTATCTCCCGCAAAGCGGCCGCCCCCTCTCGTTCGTTAGAGGCCAACAACGATAGGTAATTGAGCGACAGATGGCTAATGAACTGCCATGCGATCGAACCGCCGGCAAGTGGCGAATAAGGTTTCGAAGGCCCTCTGCGGCAACGGATAGCCTCCACCGGCGCGGCGGAATCCAAGGTGAAGTCCGACTTCCCAATACCAAGCGGCATCTGTAGCGGCAGGTCGCGGTTTGTACAAAGCGTCGTCACGGACAGCTGCCGCAAATCGCTGGCGTACGGCGCTTCCTTCGGATCGACGATCGACAAAAAGACCTCGCTGCCGATGTAACTGGAACGAGCCCCTGTTCGCTTTTGCGCCGCCGACAAAAGACGCGGTTCGCGCTGAACCGTGAAGTACGCGTTATGGTCGCGCGACTCCGTGTGATACGCCCCGTAGAGCGGCAGAAAAGTCTGCTCGCTATCGCTGCCGACGCCATAGCCCGTTACGCCGTTGACTTCATAAACCTCGAAGTCCATCGGACATGTACGGTCGGGTACAACATGGTAGTCGTAAGTATTGTCCGACAAATGAATGCGGTCGGCGCGCTTGGCGAACAGGTTGACCGCCGGCGCGCAGAACAGCGAGAAATTGGTCACGTCGACCACGCTTTCAAGCGAGGTCTCGCCGCGCGAGAAAAGCAGCACGACTTCCAGTTCGTCGCCCGCGTGTTTACGCACGGCCGGACCAAGACCGTCGACATCCACAAACAAAAATCGCTGCGGAAAAGCGAAGTATTCCTGCAACAGCCGATAGCCTTGAAATCCTCGCAGGCTGACTGGAAGCAATGCGTGCTCATCAGCGTAACCAACGGAGTGAATATTTCTGGCAGGTAGGAACGTATGCCATGGCCAAGGGCGTTGCGCTGGGGCGACGACCGCGCCGAGCGGCGCGCCCAGCATGAGCTCGTGCAGCTTGTACGCCACCTCGTCGCCGCCGGAAAGAAATATGCGCAAGCGATCCAAGCCAATCTGATTGAAGTTCAAACCGGCTGTCGTCTTCAGTTTTAGGCGTACGCCGCCTTTGACATTTTTCCCGATGGGCAACGTTGTCAGTGGCAAATCCGGCGCGTAGGAAAAATACTCCGCGCTGACGAGTTGCACCGGCCACAACGTCACATCCTGCGCAGTGCGAAATTCGCAAGCAGTGGAATCGCCCTTGCCCAGTTGGCTGCGCATCGAGCTGCCGCGAGGAATGGTGAAGCCTTGCGCGAGGTTGGTTTCGGAAAGCTGTGGCTGAAACTCGGCGACCAGCATGGCCGGCGTCGGCGCTAGATAGTTGGGGTAAACAATTTCCAGCAGACGCTGTGTGAAGCGAGGGAACTCAGAGTCCAGCTTGAGTTGGACGCGCGCGGCGAGAAACCCAACGCCCTCCAACAAACGCTCAACATAAGGATCGGTAACTTCGATGCCCTCGATCCCGAGCCGCGCGGCGATCTTCGGAAATTGCTGAGCGAACTCGCTCCCCATGTCACGGAGGTGGGCGAGTTCCTGGTTGTAATAGCGGAGGAGACGTGGATCCATTTATTCCATTTCGAAACGGTTCGCCCTGTGTCTCTGAACGTATGTTTCGGAGACAGAGCCCCTCTCCCTTGAGGGGAGAGGGGTTGGGGAGAGGGTGACGGCGAAGCCAATTTCCAGCATTTCACCCTCTCCCCTAACCCTCTCCCTCAAGGGAGAGGGGGCTGTACGAGATATAGCCAGCAATCTGCCGAACAATATTGCCACTAGCATCCGTAACACCTAATAGGAAAAATCTCTGTGCTTAGTCGCCTTTGCGACTCACACCCCTTAAAACCCCGACTTCGCCAAATCCCGTATCTCCACCTTCCCCGTCTCCAAATCTACCTCTGTCCGCAACAGCAATTCCAACGGAACCGGCTGCGCCCACAGGTTGCCGCGAATTTGTACGCTGATGACGTTGTGCCGATTCATCTGGTCTTCCGACACCAACGCCTCCACTTGCAGCGTGGAAGCCATGAGCCGCGGTTCGTAGTCGAGGATGGATTGCTTGATGGACCGTTCAAGCTCAAGGACGTCCATCGTCGAAGCGGTCTCGCCGGAAAGCGCAGGAAGGCCGAAGTTGATGACGGAGCTTTCGGCCAGTGGAGCGCCGGCGAATTCCTCGTGATCGCCCATGCGGGTAGCGTTGAACAACCACGCCAAATCGCGCAGGACGGCTTGTCGTAATTTTGATTTGGTGATCACCCGCTCTTCGCGCAACTCCAGTTTGCGATCCGGCTCATCGTCGGTGAGGCGATCAAGCAATGCAGGTTGCAACCGTTCTTGAGGAGCGGATTCAGCCATGATCAACTCGCGTTGGGTTCGTCAGAGGATTCCGATGCGGTCACCAGCGTGATCTCGCGTATATCCATCAGCGGCGCGTCGCCATTATCGGTAGTGAAAAGTCGCTGCCCTGCGCCGCAAAACACGTCGGGCGACAGTTCAGTCCACACTGTCTTGCGAGCCAGCAGGATAAGCCCATCCTCGCTCGTTTCGGAACCAGGATAACGCGAGGGAATCAGCGCCACTGTTTCCCCGCCATTATCGAATTGGAAGTTGGCGGGCATCCATACAACGTCGCGCAAATCTTCCGGCTTTTCGATGACGATTTTCGTAAGACGCGAGAATGGAACCCAGTAATAACGACCGTTGATGATCGCTTCGCACACGGGCCCCAATCGACTATCCGCGTCGGCGATCCACGAGAATGGTTGACCATCGAGCGAGCCGCTCGATACGTCCGCCTCGTCGAAGGCGCGAGTACGTAGTTCGTTCGCCTCTTTCAGTTTCCCTTGGCCGGCGACCAGCAATGACTCGACCAGAAACGCCAGCCATTGCTCCGGCTGGCCGAATATCATCGGCGATTTCTTACCTTCAAAAACCTGCGCGCGCAGCACTTCGCAACGCACCGCTTCGCGATACATCTGCGCCATGGCGAGCGCGGTGGGGTCAAGCTCTGCGGCGACATTCAATTGATTCAGCGCGCGCTCCCACTGGCCCATGACCGCGAGAAGCTGAAAAAGGAAAACCCGCAATTTTGCATCGGCAGGCTTGGCGCGAACGGCCTCCTGCAAGTATTTCAGAGCGGCGGCAGGATCTCCGTCACGAAGACTTTGTTCGGCGGTACCAGCAGGGTTCATATCGTTTTCCTGAAGTAATTTGGCTCATGGGGACGCCCCATTCACCGATCTTCTTGCCGCAGACTTGTAGGAGCCAACTTGCTCGCGATTGCGTCCGTGGCCCCCCTGTCATTCGCGAGCAAGCTCGCTGCTACAAACCTCCGACCAATTTCAAGGCGCCTGAATCTCAGCATCAAACAACATGCCGCCCCTGGCTTGGCCATCGGCCCCTTGGGGGACGTATTCAACGCTGATTTTTTGAAACGCAAAGCTTAACGTCTCCGTCACCTCACCGGTCGCGGTGAAGTCGGCGGCGTTGACGTCCAGCGCCGTGATGCGGCCTTTTTCGATGGTGATCTTGAAATATTCATGCGGCGTAGCGCCCGCTTTGCGGACAGTCAGCACGGCTTTTTTGATCAGATCGTTATTGCGCATCGCTGACATCAAACCTGTCGATGCGCTATCCACCGATTTGACTATACTGAGTTCATGCAGAGTGGATTTGGCGCTGGGGCCGTTGCTGGCAAGGCTGCTTTTCGCCGCCATGCCCCAGGACCAGCTGATAACATCGATCTCGTCCTTGTGCTTGTGATCTTGAGCTTCACCCTTGATCGGCCCCTGCTTGGCGCTTTCGATCTTCAGGAACATGTCACCTTGGGCCATAGCGCTCCATCCTGAAATTTAAAACACGCGATTGAGTACAAATCACGCGAAAGAGTTTGTTTTCCTCTCAACGAGAGGACTCCCTCCCTTGCAATGGGAGGGCCGGGGCGGAGATGGTTTTAGGTTGCCGAGCCGAAACTGGCGGGCCTGGACCCTCTCTCCGCTCCCTCTATTCCCTAAACCGATTGTCAGATGACTACCGCAACCTGTTCGACGGACCACCCAGGGCAATGGCATTTAGAAATCGCGTTAGTAAATTTACGAGCCCCCACCTTTAGTAAAGGAGGGTTGGGGAGGATTTGAACGCCCGCAAAAACTTTGATCTCTTCAAATCCCCCTCAATCCCCCTTTTCTAAAGGGGGAAGCGTCGTTGTTTAGCACCCTCAATCATCGATGCCAATGCGCGACTGCCCTTAGAGGATTACTCCCCCTTTAAACCTTGACGTTCTCGGCGATATTCCAAGCCACCTCGATCGCCGCATCGCCCGTACCATCTGCTTTTTGCGGGGTGTATTCGGTCTTGAATTCAGCGAAGTTGAGCGTCACGTTTTCGATCAGCCGATCCTCGCCGCCGCTGCCGCCGGTGGAGACGGCCGAAACAATAATTTCCTTCATCGTGATCTTCAGATACTCCAGCGGCTTTTCGCCAGCCTTGCGGACGGTCAAAACCGCCTCTTTGTAATGCTTGCCGTTGCAACAAGCCAGCATCAAACCGGGAGATGCCTTATCGACATATTTGGTGATCGAAATATCCTGCACGGATACCTTCCCTGCGCCGCCGCCACCGCCGCCGTGGGTGGTTCCCGACTGGCTCATACCCCAGCTCCACGCCAAGATGTCGATCATACCGGCGTGCTTGGAGTCCCTGGATTCGCCCTTGATGTCATCAATTTTTAAAAACATATCTACTGCCATGATCTGCCTCCCTGTGTGTGGAATTACTAGACGTGCTGCTTAT
>DATLHW010000362.1:0-16569 GCA_035539675.1 Burkholderiales bacterium
GGAAAACACGAAGGTGGCGATGGCGTCGTTGAAACAAAACGCTGCGATTTTGGGCTCCGAGCGATTGGAGCTTCTGAGTCGCGATGCGCTGCAATTTATTGCCGCGACGCAGGAAAGGTTCGATGTGATCTTTCTAGATCCCCCGTACCGGGCCAAATTGCTGCCACAGATATTTCCGCTGCTTCCTGACCGACTTAAACCGGAAGGCGTCGTGTATTTTGAGAGCGATCAAGCGGCGGAGCCGCCCCCTGGCTGGCGTTTTCTCAAGGAAAGTCGCGCTGGCGTGGTTCATTTTCAAATCGCCAGCTGGGGCGAGGGCAAATGATGCTTGAAATGGCGCTCTAGGCGCGACGCATGGGGGTGTGTCATCATTTAGGCGGGTTTCAGGCTTGATGCTTGCATGTGACCTGTAGAATCCATATCCCAGAGGTAGGTTTAAAGATGATCAAGGCTGTATATCCGGGGACATTCGATCCCATTACGCTCGGCCATGAAGACTTGGTGCGACGGGCGTCAAAATTATTCGGCGAAGTGGTTTTAGCCGTGGCGGACAGCAAGGCTAAACGCCCGTACTTTTCATTGCAGGAGCGGATGGACTTGGCGAGAGAGGTGCTCGCCGATTGTCCCAATGTGCGCGTGGCCGGTTTTACTGGCCTGCTCTCGGAGTTTCTTAGAAAAGAGCAGGGCGGTGTAATTCTTAGGGGCCTGCGCGCGGTGTCGGACTTTGAGTATGAGTTTCAGATGGCGGGCATGAACCGCGCACTGCTTCCCGGCGTCGAAACATTATTCTTGACGCCGTCGGATCAGTACATGTTCATTTCCGCTACTATGGTGAGAGAGATTTTCATGCTGGGAGGCAATGTGGATCAATTCGTTAACCCGATCACTGCCCAGCGTATCAAGAAGGCGTTGGCGGAAAAGAGATAGGTAAGTTTTATGGCTTTAATGATTACCGATGAATGTATCAACTGCGATGTTTGCGAACCGGAATGTCCTAATCAGGCCATTTCACAAGGCGCTGAGATTTACGTCATCGATCCTTCAAAGTGCACCGAATGCGTTGGTCATTACGATACGCCGCAATGTGTTGAGGTGTGTCCAGTGGACTGTATCCCTAAAAATCCCGATGTGGTGGAAGCGCAGGAAACGCTTTATCAGAAATACTTAAAGCTGGTAAGCGGAAAAAGCTAGCGCTGGCAGTTCGAGCAATAAAAAGTGGCTCGGCCACTTTGGCGAATAAGCTTTATGTTGTGATGACAGACATGGCAGTTTTCCCCCGCCCGCCCATACACAAAGTATTCCTGCTGAAAATATCCCGGATTGCCGCTTGCGCCTACGAAGTCGCGTAACGTGCTTCCGCCAGCTTCAATGGCGCGAAGAAGCGTCTCTTGAATTGCAACAGCCAGCCGTTCAAAGCGTTTAAGCGAAATTCCGCCTGCAGGACTGGTCGGACGAATGCCAGCGCGAAATAATGCTTCGTTCGCGTATATATTACCGATGCCAGTAATTCGTTTTGCATCCATGAGCCAAAGTTTGATGGCGACTTTTGCGCCTCGTGTGGCCTCGTATAGCCATTGACCTGATAGGTCATCTCCCAGCGGCTCCAAGCCTAAACCGGCAAGTAACGGATGCATTTCCGGCGTGGGCCCAGCCCAAATCATAGCGCCGAAGCGGCGTGGGTCGGTAAAGCGAATAGCCACGCCATTGCTGAGTAGGATATCCACGTGGTCATGTTTTTCCGCCAGAACGCCCTGGGTGACCAAGCGCAAGCTTCCAGACATACCCAGATGCAATAGAAGCCAGCCGACTTCGCAATCCAACAACAAATACTTGCCGCGTCGCGCCGTCGCGCGGATGATATGTCCAATGAGTTGTTTTTCGATGCTGGACGCGACGGGCCAACGTAAGCGCCGATCTCGCACCACGACGTCTTCAATGCGCTGTCCGATGATGTGTGGGGCAAGCCCTCGGCGAGTGGTTTCGACTTCTGGTAATTCTGGCATTTGAGGCGATGATTTTTTAAGTTGTGTGTGCGTAAGACATTTTATCGCCACGCGACTTTTTAAAGTGGCGGTAAGTGAACCAGTGCGCTGTTGGAGTGACTAAAAAATACCTAACATAATTTAACCACTCTACGCTTTAGTGACCTTTGGGCGCCCTTAAGAACTATTGGCCAAAGCAAAAGTCCTAAGGTTACGGATCCAAAAAAGGGGAAAACTTATGATCTCCCAAATCGTGGCCACGTTGGCTGCCGCCGCGCTAATGATATCCCCTGTCTTTGCGCAGGGAGACACTAATCCCGTAGATCCCATTTCCCCCGGTGAAACCGAGGCGTCTAGCGAAGGCATGACGCCAGAGATGTTATACGAGTTTTTGTTGGCGGAGATCGCCAGTCAGCGTGATCAAGGAGGCGTGGCCGCTGCGGCCTATGCAGACCTTGCTCGCAAATTACGCGATCCGCGCATTGCGCAACGTGCAGTTGAGACCGCGCTATCGAGCCGCGACGTCGAGCTGGCGGTGAGAGCGGCGAACCTATGGCTGGAGTTGGAACCGGAGTCGATGACCGCGCGTCAAACACTCATCGGTCTGTTGCTTGCCACTGGCAAAATCAATGATGCAACCCCCCATATCAAATCATTGCTGAATAGTCAGCCCGCCATTGTTGGGCGCACCTTTATGCAGTTGGGCGCGCTTATGGCGCGTTATCCGGATAAGTTGGCGGGATTGAAGGCGATCACAGAATTGGCTGCCGACTATCAGGATGTTCCCGAGGCCCGCTTTGTCACGGCCCAAACGGCTCGTGCGGCTCAACAATCTCCAGTGGCGTTGGCGGAAAGTAAAGCGGCGCTTGCGCTGCGGCCGGATTGGGAGTTAGCGGCATTGCTGCACGGAGATGTGCTTCTCCAGGGCGCCCCAAGCAAGGCCATCAAGTTCTATAGAGAATTTTTAGAGAAATATCCAGCGGCCAGAGATGTGCGCACCACTTTGGCTCGTCAATTGGCGAGTGAGAAAGATTTCGCTGGCGCACGTAAGGAATTCGAGGTTTTGCTGGCCGCTGCGCCGACTATGGCTGAATATCATTTTGCTTTAGGTATTCTTTGTGTGGAGTTGAAGGATTATGCGGCGGCTGAGAAGCACCTGACTCGCACCCTGGAGCTAAACTTCCGCGACCAAGATACCGTGCGTACCTATTTGGGGCAAATGAACGAAGATCGGAAACGCATTCGAGAAGCGATCGGCTGGTATCGTCAGGTGCAGGATGGGGAAAGTTATTTCGCCAGTCAGCTTAGAGCTGCGTCGTTGATGGCTAAGCAGGGTGACCTCAAGGGCGCGCGCGCGCACCTTTCCACAATAAGGGCGGTGAGTTCAGAGCAGAAATCTCTGGTTGTTATCGCTAATGCGCAAATACTGCGGGAGGCCAAGCAATATGAGAATGCGCTAAATACACTTAGCGAAGGTCTTAAGTCAGAACCGGATTCGCCCGAGTTGCTTTATGACCGCGCAATGACTGCAGAGAAACTGAATCGATTGGATGTGCTGGAAACGGACCTGCGCAAGATAATTACTCTGAAACCGGATCATGCTCACGCCTACAATGCGCTCGGCTACACTTTCGCCGAACGTAATATCCGTCTTCCGGAAGCGTTGGATTTGATCGAAAAAGCTTATGAGTTGGACTCTCAGGACGCCGCCATTCTGGATAGTATGGGATGGATCAATTATCGTTTAGGGAATCTGGATAAAAGTCTTGATTATCTTCGACGAGCGCTAGCGGTGCGGCCAGATCCGGAGATTGCCGCTCATCTTGCAGAGGTTTTGCTGGCGTTGGGCGAACGAGGCGAAGCGAAAACAATTTCCGAGCAAGCGCTACGCGACAATCCCGATAATGAGGCGTTGCTGGCTGTGGCTAAGAAGTTGGAGGTTCGGTAGTCAACTTTCTGTGTGACAATACGCTACGCTTAAAGCGCTTCAATAATCCATTCACCGCCTTAAAATTGGCTGGTGATTGAAAAATTGAGGCGTTTTTAGTTTATCGATCTATCTTTATTCTTTTCGGCATTTTTCAGAATTGTTCAAATATTCCCTCCTTGTCTGGCTGGTCTTTGTTTTTGTTTCCGGTTGCGCCACCGCTCCGCAGGTTACGGTCCCGTCGGGCGCACGCCCTGATTCAGCGCAGCTTACGTCGTACGAGTTCGCCGGCCGTATTGCTGTAAAACAGGATGAGAAAGGCAGTTCAGGCAATATTCGTTGGATAAAAAATGGAAACGATACCGAAATTACGCTCGTGTCGCCGCTCGGGCAAATAGTCGCGCAAATTGACAGTGGATTAGGTGGCGTAACGTTGACGCTGGCGGACCGGCGAAAATTTTGGGCGGAGGATGGGGAAACGCTGACTCGACAGGTGCTTGGCTACACCGTCCCGGTGCGAGGACTCAATGATTGGGTGTTGGGTCTACCTGCCAATGGCGTGACTGCGGAGCAGGTTCTTCGTTCGGATGGATTGCTTGAAAGGCTGCATCAAAGCGGATGGTCGATTCAATATATCGACTACGCTACAACTGGTGGGCTCGAATTGCCGCGGCGCATTGTGCTCGCTCGGGGCGATTTGGAAATTCGTTTGGTCATCGATCAATGGACTCTTGGTGGACCGGCAAAATGATTCTTGACGGACCGGATTATCTTGCGCCTGCTAAGCTGAATCTATTTCTGCACGTCGTTGGCCAGCGGGCCGACGGGTATCATTTTCTGCAAACGGCGTTTCGTTTGCTCGACCTGGGAGATGTATTGCGGTTTCGGGTGCGACGGGATGGTGTTATCAATCGTGTTAATTCACTGGATGGCGTTCCGTCTGAGTTGGATCTTACGGTTCGCGCCGCTCGCGCGCTGCAGTCAGCTACTGGCGTCACGCTCGGCGCCGACATTGAGCTCGAAAAGTATTTGCCGATGGGAGGTGGCGTCGGTGGGGGGAGTTCAGACGCGGCCACAACGCTGCTCGCGCTCAATCACTTATGGGAAACGGGACTTTCACGCCGTAAGTTAATGGAAATCGGGCTTGGTTTAGGTGCTGATGTACCTGTATTTATTTATGGTCGATCGAGTTTTGCGGAGGGGGTGGGCGAACGTTTGCAGGCAATTGAGCTTCCGCCCGCCTGGTATGTGGTTTTAACGCCATCGGTGGCGATTTCCACGAGAGAAATCTTTACCGATCCTGAATTGACACGAGACACGAAACCCATTAAATTGGCGGCCTTTTCTGCGGGCCAAGAAGCGTTCGTAAATGAGCGTAACGATCTGGAGCCGATCGCGCTTAAGCGCTATCCAGAAGTTGCCCTTCACCTCGAGTGGCTACGTCAATTTGGTCCCGCGCGCATGACAGGTTCTGGTTCAAGTGTATTTTGTGCGTTTGCGACGAAAGCGTCGGCGCACCAAGCGTTTGATCAGTTACCATCGGGTATGCGGGGTTTTATCGCAGCAGGCTGTGATCGCCATCCTCTGTTTGGGTTGGTGGAAAGTTAGATTTTTGGGGAGTCGCCAAGTGGTAAGGCACCGGATTTTGATTCCGGCATTCGTAGGTTCGATCCCTACCTCCCCAGCCAAAATGAGGGGCGTCTCGAAAAAGCGTAGCGAGCAATCTGAAGGTTGGGTCACAAAGCAGACTCAAAGTCGGATTGTCCAGTGAATTTACGAGGCGACCCAATGGAAGTGCCGCATCTGTCGGCGTCACCCTACAAGGGCGGCTTGATGCCGCCCTTGCGGTTTATTAGAAGCGCTAAAGCGTAGAACGGAGTTCACCAGGTGGCTTACGAAAACCTGATGGTATTCACGGGGTCTGCAAACCCGAAGCTGGCGGAAGGCGTCGCCAAGCATCTTAATATTCATCTAGGGCGGGCTACAGTAAACCGTTTCTCCGACGGCGAAGTGTTTGTCGAGTTACTGGAGAATGTCCGTGGTCGCGATGTATTCATTCTGCAGTCCACGTGCGCGCCTACTAACGATCACCTAATGGAAGTGTTGCTGATGGCGGATGCGTTAAGGCGTTCGTCAGCTGGCCGGATTACAGCAGCTATTCCCTATTTCGGTTATGCCCGTCAAGATCGCCGACCGCGTTCCGCGCGGGTGCCTATTAGCGCTCGGGTGGTTGCCAACTTGCTTACCGAGGTGGGCGTTGACCGCGTGCTTACGATGGACCTGCATTCGGACCAAATACAGGGATTTTTCGATATTCCCGTGGACAACATATATGCTGCGCCGCTTCTATTGTCGGATGTGTGGAAGCATGATTACCGCAATTTGATGGTCGTTTCACCCGATGTTGGCGGTGTTGTTCGCGCTCGCGCAATCGCCAAGCGGCTGGAAGCTGATTTGGCCATCATCGACAAACGTCGTCCCAAACCCAATGTTTCCCAGGTTATGAATGTCATTGGCGACGTAAGCGATCGTACCTGCGTCATCATGGATGACATGGTGGACACCGCCAATACGTTATGCGAAGCCGCTCAAGCCTTGAAAGATCAAGGCGCCTCGCGAGTGCTGGCCTATTGTACGCACGCGGTTTTGTCGGGAAGCGCCATTGAACGAGTAACAAACTCTGTCCTGGATGAACTGGTAGTGACGGATAGTATTCCTCTCACCGCAGCGGCGCAGCAGTGTAAAAAAATACGTCAACTGGGTACTGCTGAATTATTGGCCGAGACAATTCGGCGTATTTCGGACGAGGACTCGGTTAGTTCCCTTTTTGCGGAGTAGGGCAGTAGCGAAGATATTGGCGAGTGCGGGGAGTCTGCGGCAATTGCGCTTCCCATTTCGTCGGATGGACCTGACGAAACTGTTCTTTTTTGCAGGTGAGATAGCGCTGGATTGATCTAGCCATCTCATTCTGGCTTGTGAGCTATTTGCAAATGTAGCCGTGTGGAACAAGTTTTAATTCAGTAGTACCGCCGCAGTAATGTTGTAAGCGGCTTTTTAACCGCATTACCTGGTCGCGGGTAGATGCATAACTTTGGAGTTACATCATGCAAATCAGTATCACAGCCAAATCTCGCACATTGCAGGGCACCGGAGCGAGCCGCCGCCTGCGTCGTGCGGAACGAATTCCCGCTATTCTTTACGGCGGCGGTCACGAGCCAGCGCTTATTGATCTCGAACATAACGACCTCTATCACAAGCTGAAGCTGGAAGCATTCCACTCTTCGATCTTAACCATGGAGTTGGATGGTGGGAAGCAGCAAGTGCTGCTGCGCAACGTGCAAATGCATCCTTTCCGCCAGCTTGTATTGCATCTGGATTTCCAGCGCGTAGCTGCAGACCAGAAGGTGCACATGAAGGTGCCGTTGCACTTCGTTAATGCGGATATCGCACCGGGTGTGAAGCTTTCCAGCGGCTTGGTCAGTCATGTGATGAACGAAGTGGATGTCAGTTGCCTGCCAAAAGATTTGCCCGAATTTATCGAGGTGGATCTCAAAGACCTGACGGCCGGCCATTCCATTCATCTTTCGCAGCTTAACGCGCCGGAAGGTGTTGAGTTTGTAGCGACTAAAGGTGAAGATCCGACAGTGGTTACGATTATTATTCCTCGTGCTGTTGCTGCTGAAGATGCAGCTGCTAGCGCGGCTCCTGCGGCGGCTGAAGTACCTGCGGCCAAGCAGAAAGAAAAAGAAGCTGCTCCGCCCGCGAGCAAAGGGAAAGATAAGAAGTAAGTTTTTCTATTGCTTCTTACCCGAAGGCCCGTCGGCAAACCCCGGCGGGCTTTGTTTTTGATTATCCTAGAAACGGCGATTGGACGCGCCCGAGTGTGCGTTTTTGGCTTCGGCCGCTACGCTTAACGTTCGCTTCACTCACGTTAGCCTTCACCGAAACTTCGTTGTCGGGCCCGTCCGGCTAGGCGCGACGACGCGGCATGGCCATTCCATGCAAGGAGGAGCAACAACGCCGGGCGGCTCGAAAAATGTGCAATCGGGTGTGTAGTGTGCTCACCTAATTTTTGAATGCCAAAAAAGGCAAAAATGCTCGCGCATGCAATACCTTAATGCAGGCAATAAGCGGTCAATCGCCGTTTCTAGGATTATGCGTGAACGTAATTCCGAGAATTTGATCCGTGGGGTGATGTGTTGGCATCTTCAATGTCGCCTGGCAGATTCATGTATGGCGATTTAAATTGCCGCAGCCGTGGGTTTCATTCCGCAACTTCCTGCATTACGTAAATGGCTTTTAATATTCCAAACATCGCATGAAACCAATCAGGCTCATCGTGGGTCTGGGCAATCCGGGCCTCGAATATAGGGACACTCGCCACAACGCAGGGTTTTGGTGGGTCGATAAGCTTGCGTCCGAATTGAGCGTACGTCTGTCGAACGAATCCAAGTTTCATGGTTTTACCGCTAGGGGAAAGCATGCGGGGCAGGATATTTGGCTTCTGCAGCCGACCACATTTATGAATCGTAGTGGCCGCTCAGTGCTTGCTCTCGCCAACTTTTTCCGCATATTGCCGGATGAAATCCTGGTCATTCATGATGAACTGGATTTGGCGCCCGGCGTTGCCAAACTCAAAAAGGGTGGCGGAAACGGTGGGCATAATGGTCTCAAAGACATATCCGCCTGTCTAACCACGCCGGAGTATTGGCGGCTTCGATTAGGCATTGGCCATCCTGGGCATCGTGATATGGTTGCGGACTATGTGCTGCATCCGCCAAGGCGAGAAGAACAGGGCGCACTTGATGAGGCGATTGACCGAAGTTTAGCCACTTGGCCGTTAATGATTGCAGGAAATTTTGAGGCGGCCATGCTCAAGCTTCATACCAAGTCCCCATAAGAAAATTGACGGGTTGAGGAGTGATCACTTGGCCCGCGTATTAATTAGTTGCTGGGTGAGTTTGCGTACGTAATGTGGCGAGCACCAGGCAATGGAGTTCGGCTGCGGGCAATTGGAGTAGTCTCTCCGCTGTGATGACTTATCAAATCCATCACCCAACTTAGACTTCGAGGACCAGAAAAATCTGATTCCTGAAGCGCTTAATGAAGATGCAAAGGTAAAAAACATGAGTCTCAAATGCGGAATTGTCGGTCTACCCAACGTAGGTAAATCCACGCTTTTCAACGCTCTGACTAAAGCCGGGATTGCAGCGGAAAATTATCCCTTCTGCACTATTGAACCAAACATCGGGATTGTTGAAGTGCCAGACCCCCGTTTGGCGGCGCTATCGGCGATTGTCAATCCGCAGAAAATTCAGTCGGCGATCGTTGAGTTCGTAGACATAGCCGGTTTGGTCGCTGGGGCTTCGAAGGGCGAAGGGCTGGGTAATCAGTTCCTCGCCAATATCCGAGAAACAGACGCAATCGCTCATGTCGTGCGGTGTTTTGAAAACAGCAACGTCGTGCACGTCGCAGGGAAAGTAGATCCGCTTTCCGACATAGAGGTCATACACACCGAATTGGCGCTCGCCGATCTTGCTACGGTAGAGAAGGCCATTATCCGTAACACCAAGCTCGCGAAATCCGGCGATAAGGAAGCCATCAAGCTAGCCGCCGTTCTAGAGAAGGCTAGCGCTCATCTGGACCAAGGCAATCCTGTGCGAAGCTTGGGCTTGGATGTCGAGCAAATGAAGCTGCTTCAGCCCTTGTGTTTAATCACAGCAAAGCCGGCGCTTTACGTCGCCAACGTCGATGACCACGGCTTTGAGTCGAATCCTCTGTTGGACCGGGTTCGCGATTACGCAGCCAAGGAAGGCGCGCCCGTGGTGGCCATTTGCGCTTCCATGGAAGCTGAGATTGCTGAATTGGGTGAGGAAGATAAATTGGTGTTCCTGGCCGATATGGGATTGGAAGAGGCTGGTCTGGACAGACTAATTCGCGCCACTTATACCCTACTTGGGCTTGAGACCTATTTCACCGCTGGCGTTAAGGAAGTCAGGGCATGGACGATTCATAAGGGGTCGACAGCGCCTCAGGCGGCCGGAGTCATTCACACAGACTTCGAACGCGGTTTTATCCGCGCGGAGGTGATTGGTTACGACGATTTCATCGCTAACAAAGGCGAGCAGGGCTCCAAGGAGGCGGGCAAGATGCGACTCGAAGGCAAGGAATACATCGTCAAGGACGGGGATGTTATGCATTTTCGATTCAACGTCTAATAGTCCGTCGGCAGCGAACGACCAAATACGAGGCGAAGGGCAAGGGCGTTCGAGCTTGAAGCGAAACCTTAGGACTGACGAGGCATGCCAATTGGGCCGATCGTAAAATTTGGTTGAGGCGGGTATCTGACGAACTTCTCCCCCAACGTATCAATCCTCGTTTGCCCGCCTTGACAACCCAGCTAGCAAAGGGTGAAAATTCGCCTCCCTAAAGCGTGGCGAATTAGCTCAGTGGTTAGAGCAGCGGAATCATAATCCGTTGGTCCGGGGTTCAAATCCCTGATTCGCCACCATCCCCGATTTTTAACCCACACAATAACTTGCGGTGTTACCCAAGGCTGGGTTACCTTTCCTGCATGCGATATCTCCTTACATTGCTTTGTCTACTCGTGGCGACGGCGTCGTCCTGGGCTCGCGATCTTCCGGCGGATGGTGTTGCGGGTGATCTACTCGCGATCGAATACCCGTTTGTCAGGCTGGCGGATAAACAATTTCGGTTGGCGCCGGGCGCTCGGATTTTCGACGTTTCGAGCCGGATCGTTATGCCTAATACAATCGCAGTCCCGGCTAAATCGATGTACAAATTGGACGTTCGGGGCGATGTACAGGAAATCTGGTTGCTCACTCCCGAAGAAGTAGTGATAGTCGCTAGCAGAAAGAAATTGCAGTAACAGCAAGCAAGTCCAATGGTAAAGAAAGTCTATATTCGCACCTTCGGGTGCCAGATGAACGAGTACGACTCGGACAAGATGGCCGACGTGCTCGCCGCAAGCGAAGGCGTTGAAAAAACCGATCGGATCGAAGAGGCGGACATTGTTCTCTTCAATACCTGCTCCGTGCGAGAAAAGGCTCAGGAAAAGGTGTTTACCGACCTGGGCATGGTCCGCCCGCTAAAAGTCGCGAATCCAAACCTCATTATTGGCGTCGGCGGTTGTGTGGCCAGCCAAGAAGGCGCCACCATCGTCAAACGAGCGCCTTATGTGGATGTCGTATTCGGTCCCCAGACGCTGCATCGTTTACCGCAATTGATCTCCGATCGAAAGTCCACCGGCAAGGCCCAGGTGGATATCTCCTTTCCCGAAATCGAAAAATTCGACAATCTGCCGCCCGCCCGGGTCGAAGGCGTTACGGCTTTTGTGTCCATCATGGAAGGGTGCAGCAAGTACTGCACGTTCTGCGTAGTTCCCTACACACGCGGCGAGGAAATAAGTCGGCCCTTTGACGACGTCATCGCGGAAGTCGCCGATCTAGCCGATAAAGGCGTCAAAGAGGTGACCTTGCTGGGGCAAAACGTCAATGCCTATCGAGGGGAAATGGTCGATGGCGAGGAAGCCGACTTCGCGTTGCTTTTGCATTATGTAGCGGAAGTACCTGGCATTGAACGAATTCGGTACACCACTTCGCACCCGTTGGAATTTAGCCAACGGCTGATCGACGCGTACAGCACAATTCCAAAATTAGTAAGCCAACTTCACCTTCCCGTGCAATCCGGGGCAGATCGGATCTTGGCCGCCATGAAGCGTGGCTACACGGCCTTGGAATACAAGTCCATCATTCGGCGGGTGCGTAAAACGCGGCCGGATATTTCAGTGTCGTCCGATTTCATTGTGGGTTTCCCAGGGGAGACCGAAGCGGACTTCGAGGCGACGATGAAGCTTATCGACGATATCGACTTTGATGGCAGTTACAGCTTTATTTATAGCGCTCGTCCCGGCACTCCAGCAGTCAATTTGACTGACGACACCCCGTATGAGGTAAAGCTCAAGCGGCTTCAGCGCTTGCAGGTTCGCATTCAGGAACAGCAAGATGTGTGGAGCGAGCGCATGGTGGGGACGGTTCAGCGCGTGCTGGTCGAAGGCCCATCAAGAAGGAGTGCTGAGGAACTTGCCGGTCGGACCGACAATAATCGGGTGGTGAATTTCCCAGGTAATCATGGGCTTGTCGGTCATTTTGTCGATGTTGTCATCACTCATTCCATGTCTCACACCCTCCGCGGAAGCATCGCAACCGCGTCGTAGCTAACTCACCTTCCCCTCCTCACTAGTCGTGCCCGCCGCTTCCTGACAAAAAAGCGGCAAAAATTATAGTGCAAATTAATTTTTCTACAAGGACTCCCGGGGCTAAAATTCCTCTCAGAGATTGTGAATGATCGTGGTGAATAGCCAGATCGGCGTCGCGAACAG
Source organism: Burkholderiales bacterium (assembly GCA_035539675.1). GTDB lineage: Bacteria > Pseudomonadota > Gammaproteobacteria > Burkholderiales > DATLHW01 > DATLHW01. Next base: position 12,311 of record DATLHW010000362.1, read on the forward strand.
CGCTTGAGCATCGCAGGAACGATTCGGGCCACATAATGATTCGTGCACAACCTCTTACGTAGTAATAATGTTTTGCTACTAGGATGTCTTCGAAAAGAGCAGCGGTTTAGATATGAGCCGCATACTAGCTAGACTTAACGAAGCGCCTGGCAAAAGACAGCCGAGGGGGGCTTATGATCCGTATATCTCCGAGTTCGCGGTTTGCAATGCGAATAATGCTCGCGGTCTTCGCGGCGCCACTGTTTGCTGGTTGTGTTACGACGCCAACCGTTTCGCCAGCGACCCCGCAAAACCAGCCCGCCAATCCCGCAGCGCCAGCTCCCGGCGCATCCGCAGCGCCTCCATCCACTTCGACAAGCCAACTAAAGCGATTCGGCGACGTCATCAAGGACGCGACGGCTAGGCAAGGCTTTTTCACGGTTTACGAGAAAGAAGACAAGTTCTGGATTGAAATCAAGCCGGAACAGCTGGAGCAGCCATTCTTCTTCGCCTCAAGCCTTACTCATGGCATTGGCGAGCAATATTTGTATGGTGGTTTGATGGGACAGCGCGGAAGCGTGGGTGGCAGCTACATCACCTATTTCCGAAAAATGGGCAACACGATACAGCTCATCGCCCGCAACACGGATTACATGGCGAAAGAAGGCTCGCCCGAGGCCCGCGCTGTAAGCCAGGCGTTTTCCGACAGCCTTCTTGCCAGCGCCCCCTTGGCAAGCCAGCCGCATCCGGATAACAAATCGTTCTTAATTGAAGCCAATTTGCTTCTCATCGCCGACATTCCGGCTGCGGCGTCGGCGCTGGAGCGGGCGTTCCGCCAGTCCTACGGCTTCGACCCTCGCAACTCCAGCATCGCCAAAGCCCGCGCGGATTCTGACCTGACGACGTTTAGCATTTCCGCTCACTACAGTCTCGCGAGGCCGGCGCTGTCAGCCACCAGTTCCTCACCGACGACTTTGCAGGATGTGCGAAGCTTATTTCTAGGTTTTCACTATAGTTTCGCCAAGTTGCCCGAAGCGCCGATGCGGCCGCGCCTTGCCGATCCGCGAGTGGGTTACTTCACGACCACCCGTTGGGACTTTACCGACGGTTTCATGCTTTCACCGCGAACTCACTATTTGCAACGTTGGCGGCTGGAGAAGAAAGATCCGGCGGCGGCGCTTTCCGAGCCTAAACAACCAATTGTCTTCTGGCTCGATAGAACGATTCCCGACCGTTACCGGGTCCCGGTCGCAGAAGGGATTTTGGAATGGAATAAAGCTTTTGAACGCATTGGCTTCAAGAACGCGATCCAGGTCAAAACGCAACCCGACGACGCCGACTGGGAGACCAGCGATGTTCGTCATGCATCGGTGCGCTGGATGACCAACGCTCGCCCCGCTTTTGGCGCCCTTGGCCCAAGTCAAGTTGACCCGCGCACTGGCGAAATTCTCGATGCGGACATCGCCATCGATGCAGTACGTCTCCGCAGCGCCCGCAGTCGCCGGGTCGAGCAAATTTCGTCGCCAACCAAGGCATGGTGGGCAGACGGGGGCAATCATGCTTTATGCATGCATGCCGATCATGCCGCTCAGGAAGTTGGTTTTGCGCTTGAACTGTTGGAAGCTCGCGGCGACATCACGCCCGATGGTCCCGAAAGCGAAGAATTCGTGTTGCAGGATTTGAAAGACGTCACGATGCACGAGGTGGGCCATACCTTGGGATTACGCCATAACTTCCGGGCATCCACGGTTTACAGTCAACAGCAGCTTGAAGATCCCGAATTCACCAAGCAGCACGGCATCTCCGGTTCGGTAATGGAATACAACGCCTATAACATCGCCGAGAGAGGTCAGAATCAAGGGAAATTCTCGATGAGCACGCTCGGCCCCTATGACTATTGGGCGATCGAATATGCATATAAGCCCATAGCCCCTGAACAGGAAAGCGAGGAATTGAAGAATATCGCTGCACGTAGCGTCGAGCCCGAGCTTGCCTATTCCACCGACATCGATGCGAACGAATCCATCGACCCGGAAGCGAATACCGCCGATTTAGGACAGGACACGTTGGCTTTTGCCGAAAAGCGCCTTCGATTAGCCCGCGAGTTATGGGACCGTTGGCAGGACAAGCCGCTCAAAGCGGGAGAGAGCTACGCCATATTGCGCAGAAACATGAGTCGTGGCCTCTACCAAGTTGAGCAAGCGAGCGCCATGGCGGCAAAGTACGTGGGCGGAGTGACTGTGTTGCGCGACTATGCTGGAAGCCCTCGCGCGCCACTGAGTCCCGTGCCGGCTGAAAAGCAGCGCGCCGCGCTTAATTTGGTTGCGAAGGGATTGTTCTCCACCGAAAGCTTCAAATTCAAGCCCGAGTTCATGCGGCGCCTCGTTGTGGACGAGTTCGATCGCGCCGACGCCTTGGGAACGGGAGGCGTATTTGGCCCTACCGATTACTCGTTGACCAGCCAAGTGCTAAAAGTGCAAGAAGAAATACTCGACCAGCTTCTTAGCCAGGGCGTCGCAACCCGGATTATTGACGCCGATCTCAAGCTCGATGATCCGAAAAAGGGATTCAGTCTTGCCGAGTTGTACGAGACCCTGACAAACGTCATCTGGAGCGAGCTAAAGGCCGACAAAGACATCAATAGCCTGCGTCGAAACTTGCAGCGCGAGCATTTGACGCGACTTGCTGGCGCATTGATCAGACCCGCTTCCGGGATGCCGGCCGATGCGCGTGCTTTGATGCGACAAAATGCGCGCGAGTTGTTAGCGCAGCTCAAGGGCGCGGAGAAACGGCCTGCCTTATCCAGGGAAGCGAAGGCGCACCTCGCTGAAAGCGCCAATACCCTTGAAGAAGCGTTGAAAGCGCCGATGTATCGTACCGGCGTGTAGGATCCGCCGCCTCGCTCTTACGAGGTGCATCAGTAGGCGTACAATAGAGCCACGTTAGTTTTTTCCGTGGCTCTATTTCTTCTTGTTGAAAACCGAATCCTTGGACTTTTCCTTCGACCCCGTGGATAACAAACGGCTGGCGCGTCTTACGGGCCCGCTGGACGAAAACCTGCGGCAGATCGAAGCGGCGCTTAACGTCTCCATTGCGCACCGGGGCGAAAAATTCTCGCTCGCCGGAGAACCGCGCAAAGTTTCTCTCGCGGCCAACGCCTTGAAGCACTTCTACGCGACAGGCAGCCACGATCTCACTGTTGAGGATATTCAATTGGGACTGATTGAAATGACCCATCCATCGGACATCGAGGATGCCGATGGTCTGCCGCAACTCGCAACCCGCCGAGCCGACTTGCGTGGCCGCACGCCCCGGCAATCGCAGTACATCCAGCAAATGCTTACCCACGACATTACATTCGGCGTAGGTCCAGCCGGCACGGGTAAAACTTATCTTGCCGTCGCCTGCGCCGTCGATGCGCTGGAGCGGGATCTCGTGAAACGAATCGTGCTGGTGCGCCCGGCGGTGGAGGCAGGTGAAAAGCTTGGGTTCCTTCCCGGCGATCTTGCACAAAAGGTCGATCCGTATTTGCGGCCGCTTTACGATGCGCTCTATGATTTGATGGGCTTTGATCGCGTGCAAAAAATGACCGAACGCGGCGCCATCGAGATCGCTCCGCTCGCGTTCATGCGCGGGCGCACGCTCAATCACTCCTTTATTATTCTCGATGAAGCGCAAAACACGACGCCTGAGCAAATGAAAATGTTTTTGACGCGAATTGGTTTTGGCACCAAGGCCGTTATTACCGGCGATGTCACGCAAATTGATCTGGCGCGTGGGCAGAGAAGCGGATTGAACGATGCCCGGCTCGTGTTGAAAGGCATTCGCGGCATTGGCTTTACGGAATTTCAATCCGACGATGTTGTGCGCCATCCGCTCGTGCAACAGATCGTCAACGCCTACGAGCAACATGGACAGACGCGGCCGCCTGAACGTCCTCGCTCCGACAAGACCTCCTAATGTCGGCCGAGCAAGGAACGTCGCGACGTGCGGGCTCACGCGGCAAGATCGACAAGCATCTACAGCCCAAACCTGCGCTTAAGCTGGCCGTGCAATATGCATTGGATAAGCATGAGCTCCCAACTCGTTACGATTTCCGGCGCTGGATTCTGGCGGCCTTGGAGAATGACGCCGAAGTCACCCTTCGCGTGGTCGATGAAATCGAAGGCAGACAACTCAACAACGACTATCGCGGCAAGGACTACGCGACCAACGTGCTGACCTTCGAATACGGCGCGCCTATGCCTGGTCTTCCGTTATTGGGCGATATCGTGTTGTGC
>DATLHW010000363.1:0-2600 GCA_035539675.1 Burkholderiales bacterium
CATCTCTCCGCATGGAGCCAAGTCTAAAATCCGATCCCCTTCCAAAACCCGGACTCATCATTGTCGATGACGATCCGCTGATCGGAGAGAGTCTGCAATATTTTCTGAGCCGTGACTTTGAGGTCGAAGTTGCGGCCAGCCGAGGAGAGGCGATTTCCTTGTTGCGCGAATTAGCCGCTCCACCCGCGCTTGCATTGGTCGATCTCGGCTTGCCCCCCTCCACGCAATTGCCGACTGAAGGCTTCAAACTGATCGGCGAATTGCTCGCACACGCCCCAAAAATAAAAATTCTGGTGCTAACAGGACAAAACGAAGAGTCAAACGGACGCCGGGCACGCGCGCTCGGCGCTCTCGAACTGGTGCCCAAACCCTGCGAACCGGAATATTTACGCGACCTGCTGCGCAACGTCCTGCGGCTACCGGATACACAGCGCGGCCCCGCTCCAGACGATAAAACGCCTCTGATCATGGGTGAAAGTCCGCCCATCCAAAAACTGAAGCAGCAAATCGCCCAATATGCCCCCTCAAATTTCCCCGCGCTGATTGAAGGAGAATCCGGCAGCGGCAAGGAACTCATCGCCGCAGCGCTGCATTACCTCTCACCGCGAGCCAAGGAGCCTTTTCTCGCCTTGAACTGCGCGGCGATTTCTCCATCACTCGTGGAAGCGACTTTGTTCGGCTACGCGAAAGGCTCATTTACTGGGGCAACCGCCAGCAAGGCTGGTTACTTCGAAGATGCGGGAACCGGCACCTTGTTTTTGGATGAAATCGGCGAACTGCCAACGGACTTTCAGGCAAAGCTCTTGCGCGTGCTGGAAAACGGCGAATATCAACGCATTGGCGAAACACAATCCCGAACATCCCGAGCGCGGATCATCGCGGCGACAAACCGGGACCTTCGTAGCGAAGTGAGGAGCGGACGATTTCGCGCCGACCTATATCACCGGCTGTCTGTATTCACCGTGACATCCCCTTCATTACGCGATTTAGGCTCCGACCGAATTACGCTGTTCGACCACTTTCGCCGTTTCTTCGCGGCGGAAAATAACAGCAGCCCCGTGGATTTAACACCCGACGCGCGGGCCATGTGGCTTGCCTACGATTTTCCCGGCAACGTGCGCGAGCTTAAAAACATTGTTATCCGGCTTACGACGAAGCACCCCGGGTACACCATCGGCCCCATGGAGCTGGAGGCGGAATTCGACTTGGCGCAGCATGTGGATTTGTCCGGGCAAGCGGCCGACACGCGCACGCCCTTGGAAATCGCGCGTGGCCAATTATTGCGCGATCGGAACTTCAATCTGGGCGAAACACTGAAAACCTCGGAACAGGCTTATATTGATGCAGCCCTCGAAATCGCCCATGGCAACGTGAGTCAAGCCGCGAAAATGCTGGGGCTTAATAGGACAACACTGTACAGCCGAATGGAGGCGCTGGGGAGAATGAAGGAAGAAGGGTAAAAACAAGCATGCTATTTACGCCATCTAAACAACTGGAGCGGCCTCTAAAAATATGTACCTGGAATACTTCGGCCTCAACGAACCGCCCTTCACCATAACGCCGCACACGGAGTTCTTCTTTGCGGGCGCGAACCGCGGAGCGACGCTGGAGGCCCTCATTTACGCGGTTACCCATGGCGAAGGCATCGTCAAAGTCAGCGGCGAAGTCGGCAGCGGCAAGACGATGCTGTGCCGGGTATTAATGGAGCGTCTTCCCGCATCCGTCGAAACGATCTATCTCGCCATCCCGAGCCTGAACCGCGATGAGATGTTAGGAGCGATTTGCGGGGATCTCGGTATCGTGACGGAAAACGGCGCGCCGAATGTTCAACTTAAGGCGCTACAGGAACATCTTCTCAAGCTTCACGCTGACGGCAAACGAGTGGTCGCCCTGATCGACGAGGCTCACGCCATGCCGTTGGACTCGCTGGAGGAAATACGGCTGCTTTCCAACCTGGAAACCAACAAGTCAAAACTGCTGCAAATCGTGCTTTTCGGCCAACCCGAACTTGATGAACACCTGGCCAAACCGCAAATGCGCCAGCTTCGAGAGCGCATCACGCATAGCTTTCGGCTATCGCCGCTCACGTTGGAAGATGTGCTGGAATACCTGCGTCATCGGCTGCGCGCGGCCGGTTACAAAGGCGCGGAGGTTTTCAATTCGGCTTGCGTCAAACTGATCGCAAAGACGTCGGAGGGTCTGACGCGGCGCATAAATATTATTGCCGACAAGAGCCTATTGGCCGCCTATAGCGCGAATACCCACAGCGTCAGCCCGGAACATGTGAAGGCGGCGATACGAGATAGCGAATTTGCAGCCATCTCCCGCTCCAATCGGAGTCATTGGCCGGTAGGAGGAGCCCTTGCGGTGGGACTGATCATTGGCGCCCTAAGTGTGGGCTGGGCGATGAAACGTAACGTCCCCGCCGGTGAATCACAGACGGGGCAAGTGACCGTGGAGACGATAGCCTCCACCCCCTCGTCCGCCACGCCACGAACATCCCCCTCTCCCTTGAAGGGAGAGGGCGGGGGAGAGGGTGAAATGGTTAAAATTAACCCCGTCACCCTCTCCCCAACCCCTCTCCCCGCCGGGGAGAGGGG
>DATLHW010000364.1:0-1666 GCA_035539675.1 Burkholderiales bacterium
GAAATCTCCATGTTTCCCGTAATCAGATCGTCGGCGACAAATAGATAGGTCTCATTGGCGCATCGCGATATGTTCACCAAGGCGCGAGGTTTTGGCGATGCGCCCGCGTTGGTGTGCGCCCAGCAGGTAAACCATGGGGCCGAGCTCTCCAACGCTTGGTATGCCCCATACTTCGCGACGCGGGAACCCTTAGCCTCAAGCGCTTGATATAAGCTCGCTTGCCAGATATTCAGCTGCCGCGTGATCTCGGCCCGCACATCATCCGGCGACAACGGTTTCTTTTCCTGCGCCCGACTCAAGAGCGCGGCGGCGAAACGCGCCGGAACCAGAAAACTCACCAGCTCTCCATTCCATTGTTTCGCGACATTGATGCCGGCGACTCGTCCCTCGCTAGTCACCGCCGGTCCACCGCTCATGCCGGGATTAATGGCGCCGGAAAAATGAATACGCTCCACATAACTGCGATCGACCAATCCGTTGTACGTCCCCTCGACAATCGTAAATCCAAGATCGAGCGGATTGCCCATCGAGAACAGCCGCTCGCCCTTAGGCGCCTTTCCGGACAAGGCGCGTGCGTCAAACTCGAAGAATGGCTGCCCACTCGTTTCCAACCTTACAAGCGCCAGATCGTTCGCGACGTCGAAAGCCAGCAACTGCAAGCCGCCGCGAACGCCATCGGGCGCAACAAATTCGAGCCAGTAAGTAGTTGGCTCAAGAGCATATTGAGAAATGACATGAAAGTTGGTGATGGCGAGGCCGTCGGCGCTGACGATAAATCCGGAGCCGATCGACGCCTGTCGTCCACCGACGCCCACAAGTGTCCGAATTTGAATGAGCTTGGGGCGAGCTGCGGTGTAAACCGCTTCCGCCGTGGAAGAGGTGGGCGCCGCGGGAGGCGTTGGAGCCGGCGCCGGCGGCTCTTGCACTTGGGTCTGCGCGATAGAAAGGGATGCAATGACTAGTAAGGCAATTCCAATCAGTATCGATGAGTAACGCATTGGGCCTCTAGAACCTGGGATTGGAAAAGTTCTCCAGCAATAATGAAACCTCCCGCGCCTGGAAAGATTTTTAAGAGCGGGAACGTGAGCAGGGAATTATATTCATATAGAGGCTTTGATATTCGAGTTCTTTAATAGACTTCTTTCGCAACCTACTGCGCGCCCTGAGATCGAACCTCCGGTGCTCAACGTACTATTCGTACGCCTCCGCTCCTCGGTTCAATCTCAAGGCGCTCGCTACGGTTTCGAAAGAAGTCTAATACAAGAGGTTTTTCATGAACACATTTCCTTTGAAGGTCAGCGGTAGCATAACTCCCGAGGCGCGCAATGATGCAGTCGAGCGAAATGAGTCAATATCCTACGTGAATCCATTCTTCAGCTTCCGTTTTTCCTATACGGAAGTATCCTCGAAGGGCGACAAGACGCATGTGCAGGCAAGAGAAACACGATTTGAAAATGGAAAGATGACTTCACAGACGTTCGAAGGGACAGCGGGTCCAGAGGTTTATGACGATATCGTCACGGCGATGCAAAATCACTTCGTGAATCAAACGGCCTTCTTCATGAAGTCGCTTTCTTTGTTTTTGCCTTTTTCATCCAGAAAGCCGGACGGCGAAGACTGAGCAAGGACAATTGGCTATTAATACGGTTTCCATTTAAATTTCGGA
>DATLHW010000365.1:0-6084 GCA_035539675.1 Burkholderiales bacterium
ACATACCCCACCCTCCCCTCCAAATACCCTCGAAAATCCCGCCGCCCCATTCGATTCTGCGATTCCGGCCCAAACCGCGCACAGTTGTGCAAAATAGCTTTCAACTCGTCGTATTCCCGCCGTGAAATATTCATCCTTTCGTTCACAACGATGCCGGTGAGTCTCTGACGATCGCTGCAATGCATGATTCGTGTTTTTCGATAGTTCGCCTCGAACCCCTCCTCTAACGCGATAGCGCCCACCTGCGCACTTAACCTCTCAACTCGCCGCCGCATTTCTTCATCCCCTGAAAAGGCAAGATCATCGGCGTAGCGGGTATAAGCGCCGCCCAGACTGTCAGCCAAGGTAGACAGACGACAATCCAAATGCAGCGCACATAGATTGGCTAATGCCGGTGATGTGGGCGCGCCTTGCGGGAGATGGGGGGCCCGATATTGCGCTTGTTCCAATCTTGAGAATCGACCGCTTGAATCGGCATCTGGAATCTGCCGCATCACGCTTTTTGGAACTCGATTCGTGCAAAGCCCTGTCAGCAATCTCGCCACGGCCTCCGGATAACCGAGCGTCTTAAATAAGGCGTTGATTCGCCGCGCAGGAATACTCATAAAAAAATTGAGCAAATCCATACGCAATAGGACGAGCTTACCGATATGAGGCTCAACATAACTTCGGCAGGAGCGGCCGCGACGGAATCCATGCGCAGCCTTGTGAAGCGGTATTGGATTAAGAATTTCCCGCAGGATTTTTCTTTGAATCTCGCGTAACCGAGGCTTTGGAATTTCCAGCAAACGGAATGCGCCGCGCCTCTTTTGTATCCACCGGTAGTGGTAATGGCATAGCGGGCTATCGACCGTGTCTATCATGCCGCAAGGATCGGCATACCAGTCGAGCTGAGAGGGGGCTATCTCAAGCCATGTCGCTAAATCTCCCGGTGTTTGCAATTCAGGTAGCGCGCAGCGGGCCAAAGCGCCTGGGCGAGGAGTCATCCGCGGCGGATCAAGAAAGCGATGCTGGATTCTGGGCTTCCTCGATGCCGCCCAAGCGTTGCAATAATCTGGGTCAGCTTGAATGAACTGAATCAGCTTTGTTCGTTGCCCGTGTGCAAGCCCGGACCCAAACCGTACGAACACCTTGCGACATAACGAGGGAATCCACTGCGATTTCCGTCCTAGCGAGAGCACGGCTCTTTCAGTAAAACCTTCGACTGTCGCGGGCCCCGCAAGAAATGCGTCGGCCAACGCGTGAGCTACCAGGCGCTGAGGCGTCATAATTTTCGTAGCGGTTCTGGCGCCCCATATACGTCGCCGCGCCACTCAGACCTTCCGGCCAGTTTTTGGAAAGCGCGGCAATGCGCTCCAACCCGTCTAGTTAAGCATGAGCACATCTGCATAAAGTGCAGCGCCGCTCATGCGACGAATTGCCCACTTCAAGAGAAAACCCCGGGGTAGCCCCGGAGAGGCGAAGGCGTCGATATTACACATCACCTTGCCCGCTTGGAGCGCATTGCCGCAAAGGCAGGCTAAGAGATTGATGTAAAGCCGTCAATATTTCTTGTCGATAGCAATCGACTACCTCCTCTTAGACTACGTCAGCTCACGTAGCCGTGCTGAGCATCCGCGCCAGCTCCCCGCTCTTCATCAACTGTTCTAAATCGCTCGCCCCACCCACAAGAACGCCTTTAACAAAAATCATCGGAAAGGTACTCCAACCGGTCCACATCTTGAGCGCCGTCCGGCGACGCCAACCGCTGAAGTAGCTACCGTATTCGAGATATTTGTAGGGAATTCCCTGGGCGTCTAATATCTTGCGCGCCCGTTTCGGATTTGGATTCTGCGCCATGCCGACGATCACCAAGTCATTCGCAGAAACAGCGGCTTGCACCTCCTGCACAATATTGGCGTGCCTTTTTGCGATAATCTCGCGGATCGTTGGATGGATGTGGGCTTCGTCGAGAACGCTACGGCTCATGTTGGGAGGCGCCTTTGAGAGATTTAAACAATTTGGCCGCTGGACAATGCGCTTGCCTCAATCGATGAATTCGTAGAAACGCAACGACTCGCACTGAAGTCCGACTTAGAGCCTATCCCAATAGGCGGCATATGGGCCGAGAGCAAGGCGGGCGCCGCAGACAGTACAAGCGAGTACGGCGAGGCGCCCAACGCAGCTATCGGTCCATATGCCGCCTATTGGGATAGGCTCTAATGGATCACTGCAAACTATACCTAAGGCTTTACGATGAACGCTAATCTTTACGATTTATTCGTTAGTTGTTTTCCGTCCGATCGCAGCAAGGCTTGCATGCTGCTGGAGGATGGCGACACATGGAGTTACGCCGATCTGGAAGCGGCGTCCGCGCGCTTTGCGAATGCGCTTGTCGCCCTGGGTTGCAAACCCGGAGATCGTGTCGCTGTACAAATTGAGAAGTCACCTGGAGCGCTAGCATTGTATCTAGGGTGTTTACGCGCAGGCCTTGTGTATTTACCGCTCAACACAGCCTATCAACGCGATGAGTTGTCGTATTTCATCAGCGACGCGGAACCCAAAGTGTTGGTGAGCGAATCAGATAAATTGGCGATGTTGCGAGAGGTTTCATCTTATAACCTGATCACCCATACGTTACACAGCCTGACGGCTCTCGCGCAAGAACAGACGACAACGTTCTCAACCATTGCCCGCGCGCCAGAGGATATGGCTGCGATTCTCTACACTTCGGGCACAACGGGTCGATCGAAGGGCGCCATGCTATCGCATCGCAATCTGGCGGTGAACGGACAAACGCTCATCAAGTATTGGGGCTTCGGCCCCGACGATGTGCTGCTGCATATGTTGCCCATCTATCACATACACGGTTTGTTCGTCGCCACGCATTGCGTGCTGCTCGCAGGGGCGTCCATGCACTTCGTTTCCAAGTTCGATCCTAAACAAGCGGCGACGCTATTACCGAAAAGCACCGTTTTCATGGGTGTTCCCACGTTCTACACGCGACTGCTCGCCGAACCATCATTCACTGCGGACAAGTGTGAAACGATTCGGCTGTTTGTCTCCGGCTCCGCGCCCATGTTGCCGGAAACATTCGAGGCGTTTCATCAGCGCACGGGACAATTCATTCTTGAACGTTACGGCATGACGGAGACTGGAATGAATACATCCAATCCGCTCGTTGGAGAGCGCTTGCCAGGCACGGCAGGGCTACCGTTGCCCGGCGTGTCCGTACGAGTTGTCGACGATGAAGGACGCGAGCTGCCCCGCGAGGCTCCAGGTCATTTGCAAGTGAAGGGAGATAACGTGTTCTCTGGTTATTGGCGGCGACCGGATAAAAATGCAGAAGAATTCACGATGGATGGATACTTCAAGACCGGCGATATCGCTGAGATTCTCTCCAACGGCTATGTGAAACTTGTCGGCCGCGCGAAGGATCTTATTATTACTGGCGGACTTAACGTATATCCCAAGGAAATTGAGGAACTGATTGACGCGATGCCCGGCGTTTCGGAGTCCGCCGTGGTAGGACTGCCAGATCCGGACTATGGTGAAGCGGTAACGGCTATCGTCGTCCCAAAGGCGAGCGACTCGACGCTTGACGCCAATGCGATCATTAGCGATTTAAAGACACGTCTTGCTGGATTTAAAATTCCAAAATCGATTTACTTTGTCGACGAGTTGCCTCGCAACGCCATGGGGAAAGTACAAAAGAACGTATTGCGGGAGCGTTATTCGGGGCAAACCTGATTTGTTAAAAAATCAGGCGTTTTCAGATGCCTCGGACAAGGATTCTTGAGGCCGCAACCAAGTGGAGCACAGCGCCCAGAACGCCGCTGCGAACGCTATGGCCGTCACGATCACGAGACTTATGACAGCGAACCACAGTGATACTTTCGAGCCATCGCTGCCTTGAAATTGATACAGAATGAAACCGACCAACGCTATCCAACTCGTTAAATAACCCATGCAGGCATAGAAGTGACGGTTTCCTGCAACTTGCGGTGTGCTTACGCGGTTCGCATTGCGGGGTTCAATGGTCATCGTGTCGGCCTCGTTAATGTTATGGTTGTGTGGAATGTTCTCCACAAACCAAGGCTACCTTGCCAAAGACACATGACCTATGAAATGCCTCACGCCAGAAAGGTGAGCGAGATTGGGCGAATATCAACTTGGAAATTGGAAAACTCATGTCGCAACAATGGACTAACGGGAAAGTCGTCGAACTGAAGCATTGGAGTGGGCGACTTTATTCTTTACGCGTAAGTGCGGAAATAGAACCGTTCGAAGCTGGGCAGTTTCTTAAAATTGGATTGCCGATCGACGGTGAAATCGTAGGCCGTCCTTATTCGCTGGTTAATGCACCGAATGAACAACCGCTGGAGTTTTATTTCATTACCGTTGATAACGGGCCGTTAACGCCTCGACTTGTCACACTGCAATCGGGCGACGAAATTCAAGTGGCGCCACGCGCCGTTGGTTTTCTAACTCTGTCTGAAGTTCCGCCCGCTAAACATCTGTGGCTTATGGCTACAGGTACGGGAGTAGGGCCATTTCTATCCATCCTTAAAACGATGGAGCCATGGCGACGTTTCGAAAAGATTGTTTTGGCGCAGGCAGTGCGTACAACTGCAGAGCTCACTTATCAGGAGACGGTGAAGACCATTGCTGCTCAGCATCCAGAGCAATTCATCTTCGCGCCATTCGTTAGCAGGGAAGACACCGACTTTGCTTTGCGCGCACGCATCCCACAGGCGATAACAAATGGGATGCTTGAGGAACGAGTTGGGCTGCCGCTAAACGTTGGGCATAGTCAGTTCATGTTATGCGGCAATCCGGAAATGGTGCGCGATACGACAGATACGCTAATCGCACGTGGATTCAAGAAGCATCGGCGGCGCGATCCGGGTCATATTATTGTTGAGGCGTATTGGTAGAAGCGACGCGGCTTAAAAGGCTAGACGAAGAATCCACTGAAGGTAATTCCACCAAGCAGTGAACAGCAGATCCTTCGTGGAGCCTCCTCAGAATGACCGATTTTAATGCCGAGACCGTTTTCTTATAGCTGCCGCATAAACACAACAAGATCCTTCTTCTCCTGCTCCGTCAATTTCAGTTCAAGAATCAAGTTGAAGAACTCGACCGTGTCATCCAGTGTCAGCAATCTTCCATCATGCAAATACGGCGGCGAATCTTTGACGCCACGCAAAGGAAATGTCTTGATGGGACCATCGGCGCTGGCCATACGTCCATTGATCATGCGGGGTTTATAGAAGCGCTCGACCTTCAGATTGTGCATGAGGTTGTCCGTGTAGTACGGCGCCGCATGGCAACTTGCGCACTGTCCTTTACCAAAGAAAACGGCTTGGCCGCGCAACTCTTGAGGAGAAGCCTTTCGTGCGTCCAACTTGCCATCGACGCCAAGCTTTGGCGCTGGCGGAAAATCCAAAAGCGCTTGGAACTCCGCCATGAAATGAACCTGACTAGCTCGTTCCAGAATGTTGACGCCCTTCTTCGTAGCGATAACCGGATCGCCATCAAAGTACGCCGCGCGTTGCTCGAACTCGGTGAAATCCTCCACGGTCTTCAAGGCGCGTTGCGACCCGAATAAACGCTGCACATTCACGCCGCGCAATGATGGTGTATCAATGCGATGCCGAAACTCCTGAGGACGAATATCGCCCACGAGGTGAGTCGATGCGTTTGTGTGACCATTCGCATGACAATCGAAGCAGGCGACGCCGCGACTGGGCCGCACAGTGCGCCGGTCTTCCGTCTGATTGAATTGCTGTTGCGGGAACGGAGTGACCAGAAGGCGAACACCTTCAATCTGCTTGGGATTCAGTACGCCGTTAAACAATTCATGGAAGTTATCGATCGTGACCAACTTACCTTGAGAAACATCACCCAGATCCGGGCGAGTCGTCAGAAATATCGGCGAAGGAAATTCAGGCAGGAAATGGTCAGGCAGGTCGAAGTCGAGATCGAAGCGGGTTAGATCTCGCGCTTCTTGCTTCTTAATCTCGTCGATATGGAATTGCGGAAACACCATCCCGCCTTCCGGATGGTTGGGATGAGGCAAAGGGAAAAAGCCTAACGGGAATA
>DATLHW010000366.1:0-5741 GCA_035539675.1 Burkholderiales bacterium
CAACGCGTTTATCGGCGGCGCGGGAGCCGATGCGTTGACCGGCGGCAGCGGCAATGAAATATTTTTCGGCGGCGCCGGCAACGACGCCATTGTCACCGGAGACGGACATGACGTGATCGCGTTCAATCGCGGCGACGGCGACGATACGGTGGCGGCCAGCGCTGGCGCGGACAATACGCTGTCGCTGGGCGGCGGCATCGCTTACGAGGATCTCGCCTTCGAGAAAAGCGGCGACGATTTGATTCTCGACGCCGGCGCGGGCGAGAGCGTTACGTTGACCGGCTGGTATGCGTCCGCCGCAAATCACAGCGTGTTGAATTTGCAAGTTATGGCCGAGGCGATGGCGGCGTTCGACGCCACGTCAAGCGACCCGCTGCTCAATAACAAAGTGGAGCAGTTCAACTTCGGCGGCCTGGTCGATCGCTTCGACGCCGTAAGGGCGGCGGACCCGGGCGTTAATCGTTGGGCGCTGATGGACGCGTTGCTGGATTTCCATCTGGGCGGCGGCGACAGCGGCGCGCTGGGCGGCGATCTGGCGCACGAGTACGGCAAGCACGGCAATCTGGGGAATGTGGGCTCCACCGGCGCGCAGAATGTGCTTGGAAACTCGCAGTTCGGCGTCACGCAGCAGACGTTCCAGACGCCGGCGGGTTTACAAGAGGGTTTAGTGAAGTTGGGGTAAAACGTCACAGTGCTCTTGCAAAGCGGTTTGCGTGCGCAAACCGCTTTGCAGACAGGAAGCATCCTCCCCCGAAACTTCGTTTCTACTTAATCTCGGGGCGCTCGTCACAAACTCCTTGCAGTAACCTCTCAGTAGTTGCCAGAAAACCTCGTGATTTGCCTACGAGCCCGCTTCGTCGGCCTACCGCCACCGAAATCTTGGTGCGGCTCCTGGGCCAAACGATCCGCCACCTCTTGACGCGCGGCGACAGACTCCGGTGTTTCCTCAAACAAATGTTGCGCGTCCGCAGCCGGTCCGCGACGTAGCGATAATGCTTTCACCACGACAATAGAAACATAAGGACCGCGACGAATGGCGAGCGTATCGCCAACATGTACGCTCTTTGCCGGCTTTACTCGATCACCATTGACCAGCACGCGGCCGGTGTCGACGCCTTGAATGGCCAATGCTCGAGTCTTATAAAAACGCGCCGCCCACAGCCATTTATCGACACGGACATTGTGAGTTTCCGAGCTGGACTCGAAGCCTGAGTCGTGCGGGGTAAATTGATCCACAGTTATCTCCTCTTCGCCAGCGTTTTGAAAACGCTCGGCTTATGGTGTGTTTTCAAGCTTTACGTTGTAGAGAGTCATCGGCATCGACGACCCGTTATCGAATTCGGCGCCAGCCAGCACACCCATCCGGGCGATCTCCTCCGCGCTCGCTCCACCGTCATAGACGGCGTACATAGCGCCGAGTGCGAATTCTCGACCAGAACCAATGGCCCAGAAACGCTTGAACTCAAAAACCTCTCTCATGGAGTAGACCGCGTATATCCCGGTTTTGTTCGCAATAACCGCAGTCAATTGACTGGATTCGTAAGGATCGTCCTCTTCCTCCTTTGGATTGAGGAAGTGGTCGTTCTTTAACAGAGGGTGAATTTTACAAAAAGAGTCAAAGATTTCCATCTTCCCGCCAAAACAAAGAGCGGTTTCCCTTTGAAGAATTTTCTCCAGCACCAAATGATGCGCGGCGCTTCCCGCGATGCCGAAATAACTATCGCCGAAACGCTGAATCTTGTCGTAGGACTCATCGTACTCTGGCGATAAGCGGGTCGCTCCAAACGTGGTGAGCGAATCTGCGGCAATCGTCGCAACGCCGTTTTTTTTCACAATAACGATAGTGGTCATGGCGTTCTCGGCACACGGAATGTAAAGACAGGGCCTTTTAAGGAGGTAGATTCTAGCCCCTAGGCGCCATCGGCACCAAAGAAAATCCGAAGAGAGGAAGCGATTTTATATAGAGGCAAACTTTAAAACTGGATTATGCATTGACGCCATGCAACTAAGGATCGGGTACGAAATAACTTCCCGATCCTAAACGAGAGCACAGTGCGTAACGTACGTGTGCTTTAACGTTTCCTCGCTAGGGTAAGCCCATCCCCAATAGGAACCAAGCTCAGCGAGATACGCTCGTCGGAATGTAACTTTTGATTAAACGCTCTCAATGCGAGTGTGTCGTCGTCGTTGACGCCAGGGTCAGCGACCTTGCCATCCCAGAGCACGTTATCAACGATAATGAGTCCGCCTCGCCGCACCAATTGAAGGGACAATTCGTAATACTTGGAATAGCCGGTTTTGTCCGCATCGATGAAAACGTAGTCGAATGTATCGCCGCCTCCGTCATCTAACAATGCGGAAAGCGTTTCATCAGCCGGGGCAAGGCGAAGGTCGATCCGGTCAGCAACACCTGCCCGCCGCCAATAGCGCTGAGCGATCGCCGTCCACTCCTCGCTAATATCGCAGGCGACAAGCTTGCCGTCTGGCGGCAGCATTCGCGCTACCGCAAGCGAACTGTATCCGGTGAATACGCCGACCTCGATACATTTTCGGACACCCATAAGTTCGGCGAGCAAAGCCATGAACTGCCCTTGCTCGGGCGCAATCTGCATGCCGGCGACCGTCAGCTTACGAGTTTCTTCCCGGAGTTCGCGCATGACATCGGGCTCGCGCAACGATGCGGAAAGAAGATATTGGTAGAGCGACTCTTCTAAAGTGAAAGTTCGATTGGACATTGTCGTTAGACAGAGACAGGGGCGAAAAGTGTTGCAACGATGTTACCATAGGGCCACATGTGAACCGTCAGGGTTGCTTGGGAAAACCCTGGTTCGCGACAGCCTCTTAACTACCACTCGTTAAGCAAAATGTGCCAATTGCTCGGGATGAACTGTAATGTTCCCACCGATATTTGTTTCTCCTTCCAAGGCTTCAGTCAGCGTGGCGGAATCACCGACACGCACAAGGATGGCTGGGGGATAGGTTTTTTCGAAGGGAACGGCTGCCGTATCTTCATCGATTCCAAAGCCACCATCGAATCGCCATTGGCCGACTTCATCAAGGGTTACCCCATTCATTCGATGAATGTGATCGCCCATATTCGCCGGGCGACTCAAGGGGCGGTATCGTTGGCCAATTGCCATCCCTTCATGCGCGAGCTTTGGGGTCAATATTGGCTGTTCGCTCACAACGGCGACTTGAAAGATTTTTACCCGCGCCTCGATGGTCAGTTTCGGCCAGTAGGCGCGACCGATAGCGAGCGCGCCTTCTGTTACATTCTGGAGCACTTGCGCGCCGAGTTCTCGGCCGCTCCGCTGGATAGCGTGCGGCTCTATCCGTTGTTGAAGAAACTTTCCGACGAAATCTCGCGCTATGGACGGTTCAATTTCCTGCTTTCAAATGGCGCGCTTGTTTACGCGCATTGCTATGACAATTTGTACTATGTGCTGCGGCGTTCGCCATTCACCGCCGCTCATTTGGTGGATCAAGACTTGACGCTCGACTTCAGCACCGTCGCAGGGCCGGACGACAAAATCGCCGTTATCGCCACACATCCGCTAACCGATAATGAAGAGTGGACCCAAATGACGCCGGGCCAACTGATCGCTTTTCATATGGGTGAACCGGTCCTGCAAAAAGATGAAGGCGTTAAGATAAAAGCCGAAGAATCCAACATGGAAACGACATAAGGGATTTAAGTACTTGTGCAAAAGCCTTCCAGCAAGGCGCGCCGACGCAGACAGTACACAGTTACGCAACGCCGCTGGAAGGCTTTTGCACAAGTACTTACAGGAACAAGCAGGCTGGTTCCCGTCGATCAGCCTTCATACTTTCCCCCCACCACGCCCCGCATGATTTGATCCTGCTCTATCGCCTCGAACAAAGCCTGAAAATTTCCCTCTCCAAATCCCTCGTTACCCCGCCGTTGAATGATCTCGAAGAAAATCGGGCCGATTACGGTCTGGGTGAATATCTGTAGCAACAGGTCTTCCCTCCCCGCCTTATCCAGCGGTTCGCCATCGATGAGGATACGGTTTTCGCGTAACCGGACCATATTCTGTCCGTGATTTGGAATCCGCTCATCGACCATATCGTAATAACTATCCGGCGTATCCATGAAGACGACGCCCTTCCGACGTAACGCCTCCACAGTTGCAAAGATATCCTCGGTCGATAACGCAATATGCTGAATGCCCTCGCCGTGATAGGCGTTCAGATATTCCTGAATTTGAGACTTCTTGTCGGATGGCTCATTGATGGGAATCCTGATCTTGCCGCAGGGACTAACGAGCGCCCGGGAGGTAAGGCCGGTCATTTTCCCCTTGATGTCGAAATAGCGAATTTCGCGGAAGTTGAAGAGCTTCTCGTAAAACTCCGCCCATACATCCATTCGGCCTGCCTGGACGTTGTGAGTTAGATGATCGACTGTTTTCAGCCCTACGCCATTAGGGATGGAGAACGCGCCGGGCAAGGGCACGAAGTCCACGTCGTAAATTGACTGGGTCCCGTAACGATCGATCAGGTAAATCAGGCTTCCTCCGATGCCTTGAATGGCTGGAATGTTGAGCTCCATCGGCCCCACATGAGATTCATGGGCCTTGGCTCCCAACGACATCGCCCGCTTATACGCGCCGGCAGCGTCGCGAACACGGATGCCTAATGCACATACGGAGGGACCATGCACACGAGCAAAAGACTGGGCAAAACTGTCCGGCTCATGATTGACGATAAAGTTGATCTCGTCCTGACGATAAAGGGTGACATCTTTGGAGCGATGACGAGCGACGGCGGAAAAACCGAGTTGCTCGAACAAGGCGCCCAGCGCATGGCTATTGGGAGCGGTGTACTCGACGAACTCGAAACCGTCGGTACCCATGGGATTTTCGTGAGACTGCATTCATGATCCTTTCCAAGATGTCAGAAAAGGTTGCCACCTATATTTAAGTGTACGCCCCCGCCCTGATTAATCTGAAACAAAACTAATTGACTAGTCGTGTGAGCCCTCTCACATCGCTTTCATTTCGTCATTGCTAACCTTCTGAACATATCGACAGCAACGGGTTATACCCCAGCTTTCCAAGGAGTTAAGTCGCCAGAACACTCGATGGGGGGCATTTGTGACAGAGCTAGGTAATGCGGTAAGCTCCTCACAAGTGGCTGATTTATTGGCGATACCGCGCCGACTTCGAGCTGAGCGCGTACGGTCGGATCCATTCAGTCGCATCGTTTGGATTCCTAAAAAATGGTTAACAAACAAGACGAAGAGCCGCTATGAATACAGACTACACTCGAAAAATTCCTGACCCTTGGCGTAACGTTTCTCGCATGTTCACGGCGCTGGGAGACGAGCATCGTCAAAGGATTTTATTGACGTTCGATAAAGGGGAACGATTAAACGTCGGTCAGTTGGTGTCGGTATCGACGCTCAGCCGATCGGCAGTGTCCCACCACCTCAAGATTTTGCGGGAAGCTGGGATCCTGGAAAGCCAGAAGGAAGGGAAGGAAGTCTACTTCTGGATCAACCGGAATAATTTGGATCACTCCATCACGGCGATACTCGACTACATAAAGCAGACCGCCTGACCGATTTCATAGTAGGACTCCTGGTAAATTCGTGCGGCGCCTAGCGATAGGCCCGCACTTTTTTTGCCCATAAAACTCATAAAATTGGCCGTATAAGTTCAAGCGAGCAATCCTGTCGTTAAGTCGTGATAAGCTGCTGGCGCGCAACACAAATACAAAGG
>DATLHW010000367.1:0-11064 GCA_035539675.1 Burkholderiales bacterium
GGCGAAGTCGTAACGTGCCTTGATGTGAACGGTAAGGAAATTGCGCGCGGACTCGTGAACTACAACGCGGAAGAAACCAATCGCATCCTGAAGCAACCCTCGAACAAGATCGAGGAAATTCTCGGTTATGTTGACGAACCGGAATTAATACACCGGGACAATCTGGTATTGCTTTGAAAATAGCTCAGGAACCTGGATAAGACCTATCAGCCGAACATTTCTCAACCGTAAACATGCTGCCGCGTCATTGGGTAGCCAATACGACCATCAGCGAACGGCTTAACGGCCAATATCTGATAGATGTTGTCCCAGCGTTGCTCGAAGGCATACGCAAATCCGCCCAGATACGCCCGCCAACTGCGATATTTCTCCTCCCCCACCAAGCGCCGTGCTGTTTGCTGATTAGCTTCCAAATTGTTAACCCAATGCCATAACGTCTGAGCGTAGTGGCGGCGCAAGCTCTCCACATCCAACACCTCGAAACCCTGACGGGCCATCAACTCAAGCACCTTGGAAATGTGAGTGAGCTCTCCACCAGGAAAGATATATCTCTCGATGAAATCACCACCTGTGCTTGCTCTCTTGCCGTCAAAAGATTCCGTGGTGATACCGTGATTCATCACGACGCCGCCCGGCTTAAGTAAGCGGAAGATCTTTTGGAAGTAAGCCGGCAGCAAACGAACGCCGACGTGTTCGAACATGCCCACACTGACCACTTTATCGAAGGGCTTATCTTCCGGAATATCCCGATAATCCTGCAGATGAACCCTTACCCGCCCAGACAGTCTCCGCGCGATAACCTGCTCCTTCACAAATGCGTACTGCTGCTCCGAAACCGTCACGCCCTCACAGTAAACATCAAAATGCTCCGCGGCCCAAAAAATTAGTCCTCCCCACCCACATCCGACATCAAGCAATCGCTCGCCAGGCCGGAGCAACAGTTTTTTGCATATGTGAACAAGCTTCTGCTCCTGGGCTAGATCAATACTATCGGTAGGTGCTTGAAAATAGGCGCATGAATAAACTAACCGCCGATCCAGCCACAGGGCGTAAAAGTCATTGGATACGTCGTAGTGATAACGAACAGCTTTGCTGTCATGCGCTCGACTATGACCAAAAATCCGCAAAAGATCGCGCCAACGCCTGACTTGATCCGTTGCGCCACGAAAGAAGGGAGTGAGCAGCCGAACGACATCGTTGATATCGCCATGCACATCGATGTCCTGCTTGAGATAACTTTCCACCAACGCACTGAGGTCAGGTTTGACGAAAAGCCTTAGGGTAGCGGGTGAGTTCAGCGCAAGCGTCACTCTGGGGGATGCTATCTCGTTTACTATTGCGCCATTCCAAAGGCGAATGGCGATCGGTAAACAATCCCGCTTCAGCCTAGCCTCGACTCGCTTAAGAATCCAATCCTGCAACACACCGACCTCCGCCCAACGACCTGCTTACATTTTTTACTATAGGTCGCCAAGCGAAGAAGCGCCCAAACTCAAGTATGCAAATCAGCGAGGAGAGCCTGGCGACTGATAGCATCAACTTCAGCAGTGACCTTATATTCAGGATGGTCCACGCCCATGGCGATCTCCGCACCCTGCTGAAGCGCAGCGATCATTGCAGGCATTAACTCAAACCGTAGAAAATGGACTGCGGACGTTTTATCGACGCGTTCGCGTTCAAGGTCCTCATCAGCAATGGCGTAAATCTTCCCGAACCCCATCACACGCACCCACGTACGATCTTCGATTCCAATAAGCTTGGCGAGCATCTGTTGGCGAACCTCTATATCCTCATACTCAACCAACATGGTCGCCTTCCAGTTGCCGCCATCGGGAACGAGTGGGCTATATGCATCCAACTCACTCTGAATGCCCTCCTCCTCAAAAATCCGCTCGATCCTTAGCATCTCCTGCACTTGATAACGAATGGTGAGCTCGTCCTCAAACAGCAACGTGACATGCTCGCCGAGATGAATGGTGCGGCTCTTTTTATGCGCGATGACCTTGGCGCGAAAGTCCTTGCGAGCCTTCGCATAGGTTTCCAGGGGCATCAAACTTTCGCGTGTAATGGTAGCCATTGTCCTTGCCCCGCTAAAGACCGTAAGCGATGCGTATCAAAGTCAGCGGATGCTGTTTCTCAGTATTCGTTCCCATGCCCTGGACAATATGCCTGCCAGCGATGGCGCAATCCGAGCTGACATAATCGGGCTCGCCATTAGCCATTTGTTTGAAGACGGGCTTACCAATCTTCATCGACATTTCGAAGAATTCCGACTTCACGCCCCAAGTCCCGTCATGTCCGGAACATCGCTCCACCGTGTTGACCTTCGTGTCCGGCGCCATTTGCAGCATTTCACGCGTCTTCTGACCGATGTTTTGCACACGCAAATGGCAGGGGATATGGTAAGAAACCTTTCCCAAAGACTTCTTGAAATCCGTCTTCAATAGGCCGTCCCGATTACGCAGCCATAGATACTCGAATGGATCGAACATGGCGTCGCGAACAAGCGCCACATCGGGATCGTTCGGAAACATCAATGGCAATTCCTGTTTGTACATAAGCGTGCATGAGGGAATGGCCGTGAGAATCGCATACCCCTCGCGGGCAAGTTTAGCCAGATGCGGGACGTTAATCGCCTTCAACTTCGCGACGGCATCCAGGTCGCCAAGTTCAAGCTTCGGCATTCCGCAGCAAACCTCTTTCTCGACCAACGTATAAGGAATCTCGTTGTGCTCCAAAATCCTGGTGAGATCGTGCCCAATGCCAGGCTCGTTGTAATTGATGTAGCAGGTTGAATAGATCGCGACCTTGCCCGGCGTATTGGCGCCGTCCCTGATGGGAAATTCGCTGGATTTCTCGATGGTGTTGCGGAATTTTTTACTGTCGTATTCAGGAAGCTTACGATCCTTATGGATACCAAGCACCCCCTCCATAACCTTGCGCATAACCGGTGTTTTATTAACCGCATTGACCACTTGAACGACCACGGGGATCGAGGCCAATTTGCCCATGGCGTCAGTGCTGGAAAGTAATTTGTCGCGGAATTTCGTCTCACCCTTTTTGAACTTCACCGACTTGGCTCGCAGCATCAAATGAGGAAAATCCAGATTGAATTGATGCGGCGGCACGTAAGGGCACTTCGTCATAAAGCACATGTCGCACAGGTAGCACTGGTCAACCACGTCCCAATACACAGTCTTGGGTACACCATCCAGCTCACCTGTCGGCGACTCGTCCACCTTATCGAACAACAGGGGAAATGCGTTGCAAAGATTGAAACAACGCCGGCAACCGTGACAAATATCAAAGACCCGATGCATTTCCTGCATCAGAGCGTCTTCGTTGTAAAACTCAGGATTCTCCCAGTCGATACGATGGCGTTGGGGCGCCTCTAGACTGCCTTCGCGAGTCATGACGTTTTATGGATAAAGAGGGAGTAAGACAAAGAATTCCCAAGCGGGAGCGTCTTCACTCTTCCGCCTTTACTTCCCTCTTCTTCTCTCTAGTCGACCAACACGTCCAATGCTTTCTGAAAGCGATTGGCGTGGGAGCGCTCCGCCTTCGCCAAGGTTTCGAACCAATCCGCGATCTCTTCAAAACCCTCTTCGCGAGCGGCTTTCGCCATGCCAGGGTACATATCGGTGTACTCGTGAGTCTCACCCGCGATCGCGGCCTTCAAATTTTCACGGCTGGCTCCGATAGGCAAGCCCGTTGCTGGATCGCCGACGGGTTCCATATATTCGAGATGGCCATGCGCGTGACCAGTCTCTCCCTCGGCAGTGGAGCGAAAAATCGCCGCCACATCATTCTGACCTTCCACATCAGCCTTCGCCGCAAAGTATAAATAACGACGATTCGCCTGGGATTCTCCGGCGAATGCAGCCTTCAGATTTTCGTGGGTTTTAGTGCCTTTCAATGTCGCCATGATCATCTCCTATGTACGAACACTTGCGATGAAAACAACGGTCGGAACTAAGCTTTGTAGTTATTTATGGAACGTTCGCTCTAACGGGATCGGATCCTCCGCGAAGCTTTAGACTAAATCCAATTGACGAAAAAAGTATGTTCTTCTGATTGTCAAATTGCAACCGGCAAGTGCGGAAAAACAAAGGAGACCCAAACAACAGGGTGAATATAAAAAGCCGAAAGAATGCGTCTTCATTCTTCGGCTTTCATTTAAAAAATCAACGAGTTTGACTATGCCGAGTGTAGGCTGGTCGAAGAAAAACAACCAATTCGTTCAACGCCTGGCGGTAAACCTCACGCTTGAACTCAATCACACTTTCCAACGGAACCCAGTAGTCGTGCCAGCACCACGCGTCAAACTCTGGATGCCCGCTTGCGCGCAAGCATACGTCCCAGTCCCTGCCGACCAGACGCAGCAGGAACCAAATTTGTTTTTGCCCTTTGTACGCGCCACGCCACTCGCGCCTTACCCAATGGGAAGGCACATCGTAGTGAAGCCATTCTCGGGTGCGCCCCAGAACCTTGACATGGTTCGGATCCAGTCCGGTCTCTTCCTTGAGTTCCCGATACATGGCCTCAAGCGGCGTTTCGCCGGCCTTGATGCCACCTTGAGGAAACTGCCAAGCATGCTCCCGAATGCGCTTGCCCCAGAACACTTGATTCTTGGCATTGCATATAACAATGCCCACGTTGGGCCGATATCCGTCCCGGTCGATCATGATGATCACCTGCCAATCCTGCGAGTTATCTCCGATTCTTCCACAACTTTCTAGCTTCTTACAAGGAAAAAGGAGCGAGTTTGCATAAGTACGCTTGCGATTACAGCGCGAACCGCAGGCGGCGCCAGTCATGCGCCCCGTCCCCATAGTAGAATGGCGATCCTTTATTCCTTCCACAAAGCAAAGATCAATGCGCGCTTCCCAGTTCTTCATCTCCACATTGAAAGAGGCTCCGGCCGAGGCCGAACTCGTCAGCCATAAACTCATGCTCCGAGCTGGATTAATCCGAAAACTGGGCAGCGGACTCTATAGCTGGATGCCGTTAGGACTGCGAGTCTTACGCAAGGTGGAAGGCGTGGTCAGAGAGGAAATGAACAAAGCGGGCGGACTGGAAGTGCTGATGCCCGCAATCCAGCCAGCCGAGCTTTGGCAGGAAACCGGACGTTGGGACATCTTCGGCCCGCTGATGCTGCGAATCAAAGACCGGCATGAGCGTGATTTCTGCTTCGGCCCCACCCACGAAGAAGTTATTACCGATATCGCTCGGAAGGAGCTTCGAAGCTATCGACAGCTTCCGGTTAACCTGTATCAAATTCAAATGAAATTTCGCGATGAAATTCGTCCGCGTTTCGGCGTCATGCGAGCGCGCGAATTTTTAATGAAGGACGCGTATTCGTTCGACGCGGACAAAGACGGTCTGAAGCAAAGCTACCAAGCCATGTACGACGCTTACACCCGTATATTCACTCGCCTGGGTCTGAAATTCCGCGCCGTCGCTGCCGATACAGGCGCCATTGGCGGAAGCGCGTCTCATGAGTTTCAGGTGCTAGCCGACTCCGGCGAAGACGCTATCGCCTATTGCCCCGACTCGGACTATGCCGCGAATGTGGAACTTGCTGAAGCCGTTGCTCCGACGGCGCCACGCTCGTTGGGAACCAAGCCTCTGCAAGTAACGCCTACACCGGGAAAAAGAACGTGCGAAGAGGTGGCTGAGTTCCTCAGCATCTCCCTCGAACAAACGGTCAAATCCGTTATCAGAGTCAGCGCTGGGAAAATGTACATGTTCCTGATCCGCGGCGATCACGAACTGAACGAAGTAAAAGCCGCAAAATTGGGGACCGCCGATGATTTCCGCCCAGCTACCGAGGAGGAAATCGAGGCGACAATTGGTTGTAAGCCCGGATATATCGGCCCCGTGGGACTAGACAAAACTGGTGTCGTCATCGTCGCGGATAGAACCGTGGCTGCGATGAGCGACTTCGTTTGCGGCGCCAATAAAGCCGAACACCACATTACTGGCGTCAATTGGGATCGAGATCTGCCCGAGCCGCAGCAGGTGGCGGATATCCGCAACGTCGTCGAAGGCGACCGCAGCCCGGACGGCAAAGGCAATCTCAAAATGGCGAGAGGCATCGAGGTCGGCCATGTGTTCGCCCTGGGCGCGAAGTACTCAGAGGCAATGGGCGCCAATTACATCGACGAGAGTGGACAAGCACGCCCCATGGAAATGGGTTGTTATGGTATCGGCGTCTCACGCGTTGTCGCAGCCGCAATCGAACAGAATCATGATGAGCGAGGTATTAATTTCCCGCGCGCCCTGGCGCCGTTTGACGTCGCGATCATTCCAGTCGGCTATGGGAAAAGCGAAGCCGTCAGAGAAGCGGCGGATCAATTACACGCCGAACTCACCGCCGCCGGCTTGGACGTGCTGCTGGATGATCGGGACGAGCGCATGGGTGTGATGCTGGCCGATCAGGAGTTGATTGGCGTGCCTCATCGCGTAGTCATCGGCGAGCGGGCATTGAAAAACGGACAAATCGAATATCAATCCCGAAGCGAAAAAGCCGCCACCTTGGTAACATTGCAGGGTGCAAGCGAGATATTAAAATCCAAAATATGCGCCTAAAGATTAGCCAAGAATCAATTGCGGGGGCCAAAGTCGCGGCCCTCCGGCTAAGCTTTTTTAACCCACTTTTATTATTGCCCCAAGCGCGCTTACATATAAAGTTCGGGGCACTGCTTTTATCGATCGCCTGCCTGATTCTCCCAAGCTTCGCCCAAGCTGGCGCGCAGGTCTACCAGGAACTGTCGGCGAGCATGCGCTCCAGCCTGCAAAAAGCAGTCTCGGATCAGGCGGTCACCCAAACCGCGTTTACTGACAATACCGAGGCATGGCTCTGGCTCACCGAGATGTCGAAGCGTTTAGCGAAGCGCTATCCAAACGACCGGGAACGGCTGGATCTGTTGAAAACCGTGAATTACGAAGCGAAGCGCGCGGGACTGGATCCGCAATTGGTCTTAGGCATCATCGAGGTGGAAAGCGCCTTCCGGAAATACGCCGTCTCAAGCGCTGGCGCCCAAGGCTTTATGCAGGTGATGCCCTTCTGGACAAAGGTAATAGGCGTACGCGAGCACAACCTTTTCCATTTGCGCACTAACCTTCGATACGGCTGCACGATATTGCGACATTACCTCGACATCGAAAAGGGCAATATATTCCGCGCTCTCGGCCGATATAACGGCAGCCTGGGCAAACCGGAGTATCCGAACTTGGTGTTGGCGGCTTGGAGAAACAAGTGGGACTTCCAGCAAAAAGCAGCGGCCGTGACCGACGTGGCGCCAACTATCGTTAAAACGTCTTCCTCAGCAGCACGCTAGAGCGTCTGCTTTCTACGCAAAGCTTTTGGGATTACTCAGGTGGTGGTAAGCCGTACTTTATTATCTGAGCACGAAGTAACGCCTCTACTTCCGCGGGCGGAATTGGTCTGCTCAAATGATAGCCTTGTACTTCATCGCAGTTGTTCTCCCGCAGAAACGCAAGCTGCTCCTCGCTTTCCACGCCTTCCGCAATGACCTTGAGATCCAATCTATGGCCCAAGGCAACCATTGCGGAAGCGATCGCTCGGTCATCAGAGTCTGTGGGGATATTGCGCACGAAAGATTGATCTATTTTTAACCGCACGATGGGAAAATGCTTGAGCGCGCTTAGGCTGGAATACCCGGTGCCGAAATCATCGATTGAAAGCTGAACGCCCATCGCCTGAAGTTCATCCATCGTCGCGATGGCTTGTTGAACATCTTTCATAATCAGGCTTTCCGTCAACTCCAGCTCTAAATATTTAGCTTCCAGCCCAGTCTCCTCCAATGCATCCGCCACCTGGGCGACCAAGTCTTTTTCCATGAACTGGCGGGCCGATACATTGACGGACATGGTGATGCGGGGAAGCCCGGCGTTTTGCCATTGTTTATTCTGTTTACAAGCGGTTCTGAGCACCCAGTTACCGATTGGAACGATCAGTCCAGTTTCCTCCGCGAGCGGAATAAATCTTCCGGGCGATACCAAACCAAGATCGGGATGTTGCCAACGAATCAAAGCTTCCACACCAACTATATGCCCTCGCCGCACATCTGCCTGAGGTTGGTAAAGCACGGAGAATTCACTACGAGTAATCGCATTCCTCAAACCGTCCTGTAAGGCGAGCCTTTCATGAATTTGAGTATTCATCTCCGTTGTATAGAACTGGAAATTGTTACCTCCGATCCCTTTCGCTTGGGACATTGCAGCATTTGCGTTCCTCAAGAGCAATTCAGTATCACGTCCGTCGCTCGGGTAGGTTGATAGTCCGATACTGCAAGTAACGTGGATATTGCGACCGCCAATTTCAATCGGTTGGGCGATGGCGTCACGGATTTTCTGCAATGTAGGGGTAATGACATCGGCCTTTTCCGTCTGATCGAAAAGGACGATTACAAATTCATCTCCGCCAATTCGAACCACGGTATCGGTCCGCCGCACGCCTTGAACCAAACGATTCGCCACAATGATAAGCAGCTCATCGCCCACATCACGACCAAAGCTGTCGTTAACCATCTTGAAATTGTCGAGTCCGACACAAGCAATCGTGACAGAACGCCGATAACGCTGCGCGTACAGCATTGCCTGTTTAAGACGATCCTCAAGTAAACCGCGGTTTGGCAATCCCGTGAGTACGTCATGCTGCGCCAGATAGCGAATTCGCTCTTCGGTTTGTCGACGCTCAATGGCGATGCCGGCAATGTGCACGGCCATATCGGTTAGTCGCAACTCGACCAATGTGGGCTTGCGCGCCTCTTTTGCGTACATCG
Organism: Burkholderiales bacterium; assembly: GCA_035539675.1. Classification (GTDB taxonomy): domain Bacteria; phylum Pseudomonadota; class Gammaproteobacteria; order Burkholderiales; family DATLHW01; genus DATLHW01. The sequence goes on from DATLHW010000367.1 coordinate 8,811, forward strand.
TGAATGAACCCAGCATTTTTCCTTCATGGGACAAGATGGGGTTCGACCAACACGCGCGTAGCCCATGATGGCTAAGCAATTCACGGTACGGCTCCCAAAGCGGATCCTGAAAAATATCGGCGACAGCAAGAGGCTCCCGACGATACATTGGCATCCCAAGCGAATCGCCTTGCTGATCGATAGGCAGCCCTTCAATAACTTTTGTAAAAGTAGCTGGCAGACTCGCCGCTATGTTCCGTCGAATATTTTGTTCGTCGTTATCGGGTAGCAAAACGCAACAGGAAATCTCATTCAACTGCGACTCGACAAGGTGAGCGAGGCTCCTGAGCACCTCCTCCAACGGGGTACTGGTCGCAATCATCTCGAGAATTTGACTTTGCCCAGCCCGTAACACCTCAGACCGCCTGCGCTCAGCGATTTCTTCGTCCAAGCGAGCGTTGGCAGTGACTAGTTCGGTTGCATGCTCCTGAACATTCGCCGTCAGATGCTTTTGAATGTTGCGTAACATCAAATGGGTGTCGACTCGCGCAATCACTTCTTCCACCTGCACCGGCTTGACGATGTAGTCAACGCCGCCCAGGGAAAACGCCTTTACCTTGTCAGAGACTTCGTCAGCCGCACTGATGAAAATGACTGGAATATCCCGGGTGCGCTCGGAATTTTTCAACCGCTCGCACACCTCATACCCGTCGAGGCCAGGCATCCTGATATCCAGCAAGATGAGGTCGGGTAGGGTCGTTTCCAGGAAGCTCAGGGCATGCTCTCCGCTGGTCGCGGAATAGACCGTGTACTGTTCCTCGTCAAGAATACTAGCGAGCAAGCGAACATTTGCGGGTACGTCATCGACAATCAAGATACTGGGCTTCTTCGCGCCGCTAGCCACGGGAATATTCATTCGCTCGCCTTTTTATTTGGGATCGAGACTGCCAATGCCAAATCGAGCATCAAGCGTGCCAACAAAGCCTTAACGAATAACATACTGTTTTATTGATTTTTATTTGAAATCGCAGCAAGTATGCACAGCGAACATTTGCAACTTTGCGAGACTTTGGCGCAATGGGGCTTCCTCTTTTGAAAGGCTATGACCGTTAGAAAAGTCCTGGTACGCTACCGTTTGCGAACAGACGCTGGAATGCCTATCAACCGATTGGGAGTGGCTCGATGGATATCAAATTCAGTTGCGCTTCTGGGTCTCCTTACGCTTGGCGCATATGGCTGGCTCTTGAGCACAAGGCTTTGCCCTACGAATTGAAAATCATCACCTACTCGTCAGGAGACCTACAAGCGCCGGAGTTCATGATCCTCAACCGAAAAAAAGCACCCGTGCTGGTGGTTGATGGATTCGTATTTTATGAGTCTCAGGTGGTGTTGGAATTCCTTGAAGACGCCTATCCCGACCTAGGTCAACGACTATTTCCAGAGGACGTCAGACAACGCGCCCTGGCGCGTCGCTACATTCGATATGCCGAGGTATTCGTGGCGCAAGCGCTGGAAACCATGGCGGGAGAAATACTCTTCAAACCAGTGGCCAATTGGAACGGTCAGTCGATCATTCAAGCGAGAACCACCTTTGTGGACGAACTCGCTTATTTCGAGAAACAACTAAGCAGTGATTTTTTGTCTGGCGATCACGCAGGGGCAGCTGATTTCTCGCTGTATCCCATGATCGCGCTTGCGCTGCGATTGGAAATATCCGAACCGGATCTGGGAATCCAGGCCGGAATTGGTCCTAAAGTTTCAGCATGGATGAAACGTATTGAAGCATTGCCCTACTATGCGAAAACCTATCCGGCCCATTGGAAGGCAACTGTTTAGCGGAACCTCCGCTCTCCTAATCACCTCGAACGCCACCTGCCCCTCGAGCAACGCGCGCTTCGTCAGCATATACAGGCCAAACAATAAAAAAGTATAATTGCGGCCCGCAAAGTCCTGTTTCATGAGCCATACTGAAAAGGTGAAACCACTCAGGGCAACCTGAGTCTCACTATTCACATCAGGTTTTCTTCATTTAGAAAATGAACGACGCAAGACCGGGGAGTTTTTCACAATCATCCCCATCCAACCGTTAGAGCAGGCGCATTAACTGTCAGACGAATTTCAAGAGCCAAATTAACATGCAATACATCGTTGTACACAAACAGCCTCTCGTCATCTTTGACGAGCTCTCAATCCCAATACCCATGTCACATGGCATGTCCTCCAAGGCGGAAGCGCTACGATGGATGACATTTAGAGGGATGCAGGCGGAATGCAC
>DATLHW010000368.1:0-5099 GCA_035539675.1 Burkholderiales bacterium
GTGATAAGTGCTGGTCCGTGGGAAGCTGTGACCCACATTGGTTGCTCAATCACAAATGTTATTTCGGTAGAGAAGTAGCCCGGATTAGCAAAGTGTAATCCGGGAATGGCGGTTCCATGGTGACAAGGTCTACGCTCGCACCGGGATAGGAGTGGAAGCGAGCATTCTCAGCCTGACCGCAAGCAACGCAGCCAATGCAAGCGCCGCTCCCACCCCGGCGATGCAAGCCTCCCATCCGGATCGATCGAAGATCTGACCCAATACCGCCGTGCCGACCAAGCCGCCAAAAAAGTAACATGCAAGATAAATGCCGCTTGCGGAGCCTCGGTCCGTAGTCGCCGCATGGCCGACAAAGCCGGTCGCCGTTGCTTGAGCGAAGAATGTTCCCACGCCGACAAGCGCCAATCCGATAGCCACTGCCGTCAGGTTCGGCAATACCAATAATGGCAGCCCTGCACCGGCAACCACGAGAGCCCCCCAAAACGTTGGCCTCGCTCCAAAGCGCTGCACCGCGTGGCCCGCCAATGGCGTTGTGAATATGGATGGCAGGAAAACAAAGTAGACAGAGCCAAGCGCCATCATGCTCAAAGCAAGCGGTGGACGCACCAAGACAAAATTCACGTAAGTAAAGGTTCCGATAAACGCGAACAGGATAAGAAATCCGATGCCAAAGCTTGCGCGCAAGGCGCTATTGCGAAAGTGCTCTACCCAAATCGACCATTGTGAACGCGTTGCGGCCTCATTCGCCGCTATCGGCATAGTTCGGTTAAGGTAAAAGAATGCGAGCACTGCACCGGATAGATTAAGCGCCGCGAAGGTATAGAAATTCCCGGCAAGCCCCACATGATCGGCGAGCGACGCCGACATCAGACGACCTATCAGGTTACTCGCGACGTTGCCGGTAATATATCCGGCGAAGGCGCCGGACGCCTCTTCGGCGCTGCACTGTTCGCCAAGATAAGAAAGCGTCAAGGCGAATGCGGTCGACATGCACAGTCCTTGCGCGATGCGTAGCGCGGTAAAGGTGGTTAGATCAGGCGCCACTGCAAGCGCGGCTGTGGGAATCGCAAGCAGCGTCAAGCTTACGACGATTCCCAGCCGCCGATCGATTCGACGACTGAAAAACGCCACCGCCAATCCGGCGATCGCCCTGCCGATGGTGCTTGCATTGACGGCGAATCCCATGGCGGCCGAACTGACGTTATAAAACTTCGCCAGCGAGGGTAGGATGGCTTGAGTTGCGAACAAATCGACGACGGTCAAGAAAGCCATGAGCCCGATGACAAACGTACGCAAAAGCGCGCCGGCAGAGTCGGGAATTGCGCGTACGCTCGATGACGCATAGGCATTACTCGAATTCGGCATAATTCACCTCTTGCTGAAATATAAGAATGGGCATGACGCCGTCATCCAATCGACGTCATGCTTTTCGCGCCAAACGCAAATAAGTGGCGGATGCGTTGCGTTACATCATATGCGGCTCGATGTTCATTTGAACGGGAAAGATGTCCACGGAAATCAGCACCGCCGCGTCGGCGCCAGGATTCTTCCACCAATGCGACGTCCCATTTTTCTCGGGCGCCACATCGCCGGCTTTATGTACGATAGGCACAGCGCAGTTGCTCGCATACTCAATGACCTCGCCCGATACGATATAGATCATCGCGGGCCGCTCGGCATGGCTATGCCACGGCACGACGCCGCCCGGCTGGATATCGAGTTGGCGCAATCGAAACAGTCGATCCTTCAGCGCCAACGGCTCCTTCGACAAATCCGTAGAGGCGCGGACCGTATCTGTCACGTCCTTAGGCGCAGTCGCGCCGGGCATTTGACCTTGGCCATCAGGCACGCGTTTATCCGCAGGGCACTCGCCTGCGCTGACCGCTAGTGGGGCGATGAGCATCGCGCTTGCAACGGCGCCGGTGATGACCATGCGCCGCCAAGTCAAATGATTTTGCTTGCTTACTGCCTTCATGATGTAACTCTCCTTCCGTCTCATGGGGCCGCAACCAACGATGGCTGCGGAATCCGAATGGACTATCCGGTGCAATCGTGGACTATCCATGAGACGCAGTTTGAGTATCGAACTTCACATGGTTATCGCGGAACAATCACTTTTTTATCACGCGATCGATGCGTGGCCTTCGTCAGAGCAAAAGGTGGAGCGGGGCGCATTGTTTCCCGGATTACGCGTTGCTAATCCGGGCTACTCCTACTGAAAAAGATTCGGATAGCTAATTCCATTTCCGAATTAAACGCCTCCTTTTCAATGACCATGGCGACTTGGCAAACTCCCTCACCCCAACCCCTCTCCCGCCCGCGGGAGAGGGACTCTCATAGGTCGCAACTTGGGTTAGATACCAATGCCCTTGAGGGAAGAGGGATTGAGGGAAAGGAAGTTGATCGAACAGACGCCGAAAACCATCGCCTGATTACAAATGACTCAGCACCGCCAGATCCAGTGGCGCAGACACGCCGCCCACGGTCCGTTGCGTAAGAATTTCCTTCGTTCCTGTGTAGCCTTGCGACCGCGCCGCTTCAAAGGCGACGCGGGTCGTGAGTCCCCGCGTTTTCTCCGCTTTGTTATGTTTCTCCAACTTGGCCGCGAGATTCACGGCGTCGCCGATGACCGTGTATTCGAGCCGCTTGCCTTCGCCAATAATCCCGAACACCACTTCTCCCGTCGCAAGTCCTGCGCCGACTCCAGGCGCAGCAAGACCGGCCGATTTGCGTCGTGCTTGCCAAGCATCCGCTCCCGCCATGATTTCATCGACTGCGGCGAGCGCATTGGCGGCGTAGCGGACATCGGGTGTCACCGCGCCGAAGCTCGCCAGAATCCCATCGCCCATGAATTTGTCTATGTTGCCGCCATGCGCACGGACAATCGGAACCATGAGTCCCTGGTATTCGCCCAGCAGTTTAATGAGGTCGGTTGGTCCCATTTTGGCGGACGCTTCGGTGAAGCCGCGCATGTCGAGAAATAAAATCGCCGCCTGCCGCAATTCTCCTTGCCCTGCCATCACTTCTGCTTCCGATTGCGTGATACGCCGTGCGACCGAATCATCGAAGAACAACGATAAATCCGCGACCGCCTGCTGTCCGGAAACTGCCTTGGCCAGCAATTTACGCGCGCGAATGAGCGCTAACGCCAATACAGTGGTCACCACGAGAATGGCGAGCATCTTGTCGAATTCGCCACCGTAGTGAATTTGAATGGACCGCAACGAAGTCACGTAGTCCCACGTGATAGGGTTTGCTGGCGCGTGCATGAGCGCGTAATTCAGCAGTATCAACCAACTCACGATAGCCGTAGCGCCGGACAAAATCACCCATGCCGGCTCAAAGCGTAATGCGCGTAGCCCAATCAAAATGAAGACATACACAAACTGCGTGCTTTTCAGATAGAACTGCGCGGGCTGTTCGTACTGAAGGTGGTATGCCCAAATGACAAACATCAAGATCGCCATTTCACCGACGACGCTCAACGCCAACATCCAACGCGTGAGCTGCCCTGTCATGGCGAAGTAGAGCCGCAACAATACAAGCACCGCGAACAACGTTAATCCCAATGGCGCCGCATTGACTGGCGCATCCGGGGAAAAGGTTGGAGGCGCGCTAGCATTGAGCACAGCCAGCACCGCAATGATCACCAATTGCACACTGGTCACCAGCAATTCGCTACGATACTGCTCCTGCTCAAGGTCGCGCTTCACGCGTTGCGGAATCTGTTCGTCGCCTTTGGAGGCGCCAAGCGTGAACATGCGACTTATCCAATTGGGCATGGTTCGCCTTTCCTAGAAGGAATTAAGCTACTCCGAAAAAGGGGGGCCTCCGCTTTAAGCCCCTCTCCCTTGAGGGGAGAGGGGTTGGGGAGAGGGTGATGGTTAAAATTAACACCGTTGTCACCCTCTCCCCCGCCCTCTCCCCTCAAGGGAGAGGGAGTATCCGTGGCTATCGGCGAATTTGTGCGACGCCTTGAAGAGATTAGCTCTCGCCATCTCCCTTCGTTTGACCGCCTGCAATCTTCGCGCATGTGCCAGCCGGCAACATGATCCACTCCTCCTGATCGGCGTCGCTCGTTGCTTGCCCCGCGCACGCGTGCTTCGAGGTCCCGCAATCATTCTTTCCCGCATGAGCAACGCCATAGCACCGCTCGCGATCCTGCGTGAACATCTTGCTGGAGCCTGGAAGAAAATGAGTATTCTGTTGTAATGCCAACATGGCCACGCCAATTGCGCTGGTCACGGCAATGATGTTGCCAACTCGATGCGTCGCCATACTCTCTCCTTCCGTTATTCAGCGAAGCTGTCTTTACAGGAATTCTTTTTTAATGTCGACGCTTGAGCGCTTGCCCACATTTTCATATGAATCCGCTAACCACTTCTCCGCTTCCGCTCGCCCACGATCGCGAAGAAAGCAGAGAAAATCCCAGTCGGCATTGAGCTTGCTCGACACACCGAGCTCCGTCATTGTCTCGTCCGAGCGAATGGAGTGGACAAGCATCTCCTTCATCTCCCCCGGCTCCACTGTTCCTTTCTGAATTAGCGAGGTCACAAACGCAATGGCGCGCATCTCCCTCATCAGTGACGAATTAAAACTCACTTCGTTAATACGATTCAGAATCTCGCCCGCCGTGCGCGGTACACCCTTGCGCACAATCGGATTGATATGCACGATCACCACGTCTTGCGTCTTGCAGTTGTAGATCAATGGATAGATCGCGGGATTGCCCACGTAACCGCCGTCCCAATAATACTCGCCGTCGATCTCGACTGCTTGAAACAGGAACGGCAGGCAGGCCGACGCCAATACGGCCTCTATCTGAATATTCTCCTGGTTGAACATCCGCACTTTGCCAGTCTCGACATTGGTCGCGCACAAAAATAGCTGAAGCGGACAATGCTTACGCAGCATCTCGAAATCTACGTGCGCCGCAAGCACATCGCGCAATGGATTGAGGTTCAATGGATTGAACTCATACGGCGAGAAAACACGCAGCATGATATCGGCCATGAGATAGAGCGGCGACTGATCCAACGTGCGTCCGCCCATCGCTTTCTCCCATGGCATTTGACGGAAGAAGCTGGCCACTTCGGAAG
>DATLHW010000369.1:0-7265 GCA_035539675.1 Burkholderiales bacterium
TCCGCCATGGAGCGGAGTTTGTCGGCGAATGGGACATAGCAAACATCGAGTTCCGTTAAGTAAGTCGCGCGCTCACGGATATCTCGCATATTGCCCATCATGGCCAACACATAAAGCTTTTCCATTTCCTCCTTGGATGGAATCACGAAAGCGCTGGACGTCGCCGCGCCAGCGGGCGCCGACTCTCCCTCGGCTTGCTCGTAGATCCAGTTCAACTGGAGCAATGTCCCAATCTGCTTAACAAGATTATTTAAATCGAGCGGCTTGGAAAGAAAAATACTGGCGCCGGTCGCTAAGCTCTTCGCCCGATCAGCATCGGATGCGCTCGCGGAAGCTGCAATGATGGGCACTTGCGTAAAGCGAGGCGTCTCGCGTAAAACACGTATGCATTCCAGCCCGGTCATTACGGGCATAACGTTATCCATCACAATCAGATCGGGTTCGGCTGCTTGGGCGATCTCCACGCCCTCCCGGCCGTTCTCGGCTTCAAGAACCTCAAAATCCAGCGGGCTCAGCAACTCCATCACCAGCGCGCGGTTGGCGGCGACATCGTCCACGACCAACACTTTCTTTCGAGGGCCCTCATAGCCCAACACTCTTTGCTCGTTCAGCGCGGCTTCCGTTTCGGCATGAACGACGGGCAGTCGCAACTCGAACCAGAAGGAACTGCCCTCCCCGACCTTGCTTTGGACCCCGATGTCGCCACCCATCAGGCGAACGAGTTGCCGGCTGATCGCCAACCCGAGTCCGGTACCGCCCGAGCGCTGTTGCGTGTCACCGACTTGTTCGAATGGAAGAAAGATCGTTTCCAAGTGAGCGGCATCGATGCCAACGCCGGAATCTTGAACTTCGAATCGTAGCTGCGCTTCAGGGTCACTTTCCGTTGAACACGTCACGCGCAAGCTCACTTGTCCCTGTTTGGTGAATTTCACCGCGTTGCTCAACAAGTTCAGCAGGACTTGCCGCAAACGTTTTTCATCGACCTGCACGCCCTGCGGCAACTGCGGCGACATTTCATCGACGAACAACACGCTTTTCTCCTCCGCTTTGATACGAATAATATCGGCGATCACACGAAGGAAAGCCGGCAGATTCACCGCGCTGGGAAACAACTCCACTTTCCCCGCCTCGATCTTCGCCAGATCCAGAATATCGTTGATCAGCGTGAGTAGATGTTCGCCGCTTCTTTCGATGGTTCCCATGCTTCCTAACTGCCGACTACCTAAGGTTTTGTCGCGTTTTAGAATTTGTGCGTACCCGAGAATCGCATTCAGCGGCGTGCGGAGTTCGTGGCTCATGCTCGCCAGAAAAGCGCTCTTCGCTTGGTTCGCCGCTTCCGCGCGTTCCTTCGCCTCCATTAATTCATCCGTTTTCTGCCTCAATTCAGCGGTTCTTTGTTTCACCAGCTCTTCAAGCCCTGCATGATAAGAGGCCAGTTCTTCGTCCAGCGCGGAGCGCCCGAATGCCGGCGCGAGAAGCTCGAAGTAATTGAGGTAATTCATGATCCCAGCTTGGCGACTGATGGCGCGACGGCCAATCAAACCCGACACCGCGATAACGCCCCAGCGCTTCGCTTCAGTCACAACGGGAAGGACAAAAAGGAAATGCGTCGGATCGAAGCCATTGGCCTTATTCATCATGGCCAATGGCGGAAAATCGGCAATATCGCAATGAAGCTCTCGATCGTCGATGGTCCCGTCGCTGTAGTCATAACGGTAACGGATCGTCAGCGCATCAGGGTGGTCGATGGGGTCGCTCCATCGACCAATGCAGGCCCACTCAAGATAAGTCCCGAGCAATTTCAGCAAGGACTGTACTCTTTCGAAGCTCGCGCTGATGCGATCACTCGTCACTTCATAGCTAATCATCACCTGCGCAATCTGGTTATCGTCGGTAATGATGTCATGCACTTCGTGATGCGCATCCGAAGTGGCCGCCGATACAGGCAAGCCGCAGGACTGACGGCGGACGAAAACATTATTCACCAACTCCCGTCCGCCGGAGCGGCGCCCGGTTCGAATTTGCTCCAACAATATCGTCACCGCCCGTTCAGCCAGATGATCGATACTCTGGTCGATGCTCGCGAGCGGCGGGACACAAGTGCGAGCCAGAAAAGTATTGTCGTATCCAATGACGGCGATCTCTTCCGGCACTCGCACGCCGGCTTCCTGAAAACCAGTGATCACACCTAAAGCGTTGTGATCGGTGCCCGTGAAGACAGCGGTTATCGGCAATTTGCTCGCCAATATTTCTCGCGCCGCACGCAGGCCGGCCACCTGATTGTGGTCCTCAGTATCAAAGACATATTCGGGACGGTAGGGCAACCCATGCTCAGCCAACGCTCGTCGATATCCGGCAAGTCGGCGAGCGATGTCAAACGCCGCCAGATGACCTACATAAGCGATATCCCGATGGCCGCCCCGGATCATTTCACCGACTGCATGCGCCACGCTATTTTCGTTATCACTCTCCACGGACACGACATCCGGGTCGTCGAAATCGTGAGCAATGGATATGACCGGCTTGCCAGCGTCGAGCAACGACTTGAGATAGGGGCGCGAGATCGCGTTCACCACGACAATCCATCCATGGACATGCGCCGAGGCGATCGGCACATCAAATCGCCCCACGCTACCGGTTCGAATGGCAATGACGCGGGCGCCATTCGCCTCCGCGCTGCAATAGATCTGCGTCATCATCTTGCCGAGATACTCGCCGCTGATGGACGGGGTCAGAACTCCCAGCGTGATTGGTTGATCCATGCGGATATTCCCCTAAAGTTCATATCGTGTTTTGCAGATCGCTCATGACATCATTCGGCGCGCCAAATAACCTGCAATGCTAATTCTCGCGCAAGCGTTCCGCACCTTGCAAACAAGCGCGGCCGCCCTGCTCGATGTGGTTTCGCATGCCGCAACATTAGACTTCTTTCGAAACCGTAGCGAGCGACCCGAGATCAAGCTGAGAAGCTCAGGGTGTAGCAGGGGTTTCGGGGAACATGCTCCCCGCCTGCGGAACGGTTTGCGCGTGCAAGCGCAAACGCGCCCTGCAAGGGTACGAATAGGCGTAGCCGGGGTTTCGGGAAGCATGCTTCCCGCCGGCGAAGCGGTTTGCGTGTGCAAACGCAAACGCGCCCTGCAAGGGCGTTGAGCATCGCAGGCTCGATATCGGGCTGCGCAGTAGGTTTCGAAAGAAGTCTATCCCACGTACTCTGGAGATTAGCTCATGGAAACGCGAAATGATATTCACGCAATTAAAAGCCAATTGCGTTCACTATTGATCGCTCTCCTTCTTCTTCCTCCCCTCGCATCCGCGCAACCAGCCCCCGACACCGCAGCCGGATTCGTCGTCAAGCAACCTGCGCATGGAAAACAATACATGGTCGCAGCCGCGCATCCACTCGCCGTGGAGGCTGGCGCGGGGGTTCTAAAGCGCGGCGGCAGCGCGGTGGACGCCGCCATCGCCACGGCGCTTGTATTGAACCTCGTCGAACCGCATTCCTCCGGCATCGGCGGAGGCGGATTCCTGCTTCATCTCGACAAGCAGCAGGAGTCGATAGCCGCTTACGATGGCCGCGAGACGGCGCCGGCGACTGTGACGCCCGATCTTTTCCTCGACAGCAATGCAAAGCCTCTGCAATTCTTTGACGCCGTGGTGGGTGGCAAATCCGTCGGTGTTCCCGGCCTGCTCCGCATGTTCGAAATCGCGCACGCCCGCCATGGGAAACTTGAATGGGCCATGCTGTTTCAGCCGGCGATCCGCCTCGCTGAAAAAGGCTTTCCCATTTCGCGAGGGCTCGCGAATGAAATCGTTGCAGAGTCGGCTCGACTGAAGGGCGACCCAGCAGCACGAGCTTTTTTCTTTCATCCGGACGGCTCGCCTCGCAAAGAGGGAGAGATCATCCGCAATCCACAATTCGCCGCAGTGCTAAAACAAGTGGCGAAACAGGGAGCCGATGTTTTTTACACCGGCTCTATTGCGAAAGATATTGTCGCCGCCGTCAAAAATCACACACACAATCCGGGACGCCTCAGCATGAGCGACATGCAGGGTTACCGAGCGCGCGTTCGCGAAGCCGTCTGCGGCCCCTACCGCGCTTATGTAATCTGCGGCATGCCGCCGCCCTCTTCCGGCGCCATCGCAGTCCTGCAAATACTCGGCGTGCTGGAGCGTTTCGATCTCGCCGCAATGCGGCCCACCTCAGTGGATGCGATTCATTTGTTTTCAGAAGCCGGCCGGCTCGCCTTCGCCGATCGTAATGCGTATGTCGCCGACCCGGATTTTATCGATGTTCCGACATCAGCACTGCTCGATACTGGTTACCTTCACGCCCGTGGTCAACTGGTGCGCCCCGAGAAATCCATGAGTCGGGCCGCGCCTGGAGAACCGGCTCCTCAGAGAAAAGTAGCCGTGGCGACAGAGGCCATGGAATTGCCGTCCACTTCGCACATCTCCATCGTCGATGCAACAGGCAACGCGGTGTCTCTCACGCAAAGCATCGAACACAGCTTCGGCAGCCACATCATGGCGCGCGGTTTCCTGCTCAATAATGAACTCACGGATTTTTCATTTGAACCCACGGTAAACGGCGTTCCCATCGCTAATCGTGTTCAACCGGGAAAGCGGCCTCGCAGTTCGATGGCGCCAATGCTGGTGTTCGACAAGAAAAAGAATCTCGTCGGCGTCGTTGGCTCCCCCGGCGGTTCATCGATCATCAATTACGTGGCGAAAGTGCTGGTAGGCGTCATCGATTGGCGGCTTGACCTGCAACAAGCGATTGACGGCGCCAACTTCGGCAGTCGCAATGGTCCCACCGAATTGGAGGTGGATCGCGGGCTGGAGTCATTGGAAGGTCCACTCAAAGCGCTGGGCCATGAAGTGAAGTTCATGCAAATGAACAGCGGCGTTCATGCCGTATGGCGCACGAAAAATGGCTGGATTGGCGCGGCGGATCCGAGGCGGGATGGAACGGCGAAAGGCGAGTAATGAAAAACCACATCCGACCAAATAATTTTTTAACACGCTCACTGTGCTATGAAGAATTAACCCATGAAGCGTAAACCACGCATAGGACTCGCCCTTGGCGGCGGCTCCGCTCGCGGATGGGCGCATATCGGCGTCATTCGGGCGCTGGAGGAAGCGGGAATCAAACCTGACCTGGTGTGCGGGACATCGATGGGCGCACTGGTCGGCGCGGTTTATGCGAATGGAGATATTGAGTGGCTGGAAGAATGGGTCACCAAACTCAGTTGGCGAACGGTGGTCCGCATGTTGGATCTTCGCTTGCTCGGTGGAATACTGGGCGGGACAAAGCTGATCGATTTCCTGGGCGCGCGTTTCGGCGATAAAACAATTACTCAGTTGAATCTGCCGTTCGCGGCGGTGGCGACGGAGCTCGATTCAGGGCGCGAGATCTGGCTTCAGGATGGACTCGTGACCAGCGCGGTGCGGGCATCGATAGCAATTCCCGGCATATTCACGCCGGTCGAGCAAAATGGTGTTTGGCTTGCCGATGGCGGACTGGCGAATCCGGTGCCGGTTTCATTGGCCCGTGCGATGCGCGCGGACATCGTGATCGCGGTGGATCTCAATAACGATATTCTGAGCGCTCGCACCCTGCTCAAATCCGTGGCGGTAGAAACAGAGACGATCGCGGAAGGTACGAAAAACTCGAAGCCAGTGGGAAGATTTCGCCAATGGCTTCGTGCAACAAAAGGCGAAACAGAATCCGACTCGCCACCCAAGGCAAACGAGGAAAAAATAGAAGCCGCGCCATCGCTGTTTTCTTCGGTGGAAAGAGCCATCAACATCATGCAGGTTCGAATTACTCGAAGTCGTTTGGCGGGAGAACCAGCGGACATCATGCTGACGCCACGTTTGGGCCACATGGGGCTTCTCGATTTTCATCGCGGCCGAGATGCTATTCAGGAGGGATATGACGCCGTCCAGCGTCTGTTGCCAGAAATCAAGGCGCAGCTTCCAATGCTTACTGAGGGTATCGCAAAAGGGTAGCGAGCGGCCCGAGTTCGAGCCGAGAAGCGCAGGGTGTAGCAGGGGTTTCGGGGAGCATGCTCCCCGCCTGCGGAACGGTTTGCGCGTGCAAGCGCAAACGCGCCCTGCAAGGGTACGAGTAGTACATTGAGCATCGCAGGCTCGAAAACGCAGTTTCAGCGCAGGCTAACTTGCGATAGCAAGTTAAGCAGCGATAGCTGCGGCCGGAGCTAAATCGGGGTAGCGCAGTACCTTTTTCGACACCCTCCTAGGGAGGGGGACTCATTTCTTAAGCTGGGAAAACGTGCATTGAAATCAATAAGAACAACAAGGGCTGCGTGGCGTTACCCTCAGCCGATTACGCGACGGTCATTACTTGCGGCGCTCTCCGAGAGCCCGCTGCTCCAATGGCGCCCCCGATAAGGCCCAGAACGAGCGAAAGTAGAACCGCCAATACGATGCCCCATGTGACACTGCTCGCGGTGTTCACGGCCTGATCCGCTGTCGCCCGCGCCTCGCTCGACGCCGCCTCCGGGGATCCGGAAACGATAAGCAATTGATCGATAATCGCCGCGGCCCGCTGTGCGTCGAAGTTCATGGAGCCCACCATCAGATTAATCGCTTCCGTCCGCCGCCCTTGCTGAATAAGCTGGGTCAACGCTCGCATCGATTGGGGATCAATGGCGTTTGCCTGTGAGTCGCCACTACCCTTAATCAACGTCTCCAAGTGTGCAGTGATGTCTCCCTCCGATGATTGAGCGGACGATGCGCTTTGCGAAGCGCCCTGATTCAGTCCGCCGAAGATCTGATTGGACAGCGCGCCAGCCGCTGCTGTCACCAGCCCGGTGAGTAAAATCGTTGTGGCGCCCCATGCGACGAAACCGTGAAGAATACCGTCGCTTCGTCGTTTCAAGCCCGACATTCTCGCAGCCACGTACCCCCCTACAAACGCCGCCAGGAGCATCGATACGCCATTCCAGATCGCTGCCCACAAGGGCGATGCCCGACCTGGAATCTGACCGCCGCTGATATCCACACTCATCAGTCCAGCCGCGATGCCGAGCAAATTGAGAACCAGATTGATGGACAATCCAACCACCACGCCCGCGAAAATCGCGCCCCAGCTAATCGCCGAGAGGTAGGGGCGTCGGATTACGCCTTGTTGTACACCCAACCCTTGAGTTGTATTCATATGCTTCCCTCCAGGATAAATAACGATGACTCAATCATCGATAACACTATGACTTCCATTTCGTATGCGTCGCTTTGTCGGC
>DATLHW010000370.1:0-6330 GCA_035539675.1 Burkholderiales bacterium
TTTCCCTACCGTTGTCCTACCCGCCGACGGCGAAGTAACTGTCAGCGGCGATACAGACAGCGAGTTCATTTTGGATGGCGTGCTGCTGACTGCCCGGCGCGCGCCGATATCCTCGGGCTCTACACCGCTTCGGCTAATCCATGTGCCGGCCGATTCCGGACCGGTAAAACTGACGATTCAACACTGCACTCTGGTTCCTGGCCGTGCGCTGGACGTTGCTGGCAATCCCCTTTATCCGAATGCACCGGCTATTCAAGTCGAGGCGGCGAGCATCGAAATTGTTCTCCAACGCGCCATTGTGGGCGCCCTGCATTTACACCCTATGACCCGTTTGTCAGCAACTGACAGCATTCTTGATGCTACCGCGCCAGACCGGAACGCAGTGGTTGGAATGAATGGCGACGGCCCCTGCGGAACTGTAGCGCTAGAAGCCTGTACCGTTATCGGAAAGCTGCATGCACACGCGGTAGATACGATTTCAAACAGCTTGCTATTCGCGCGCCGTGCACCTGGCGATGCCGATCCGCCAGTGCGCATCGACCGCAAGCAGATAGGTTGCGTGCGCTTCAGCTATCTGCCGCTGGATTCGCGCGTTCCTGGGCGTTACCACTGCCAACCCGACTCCGCTGCTGATCGCTTTGTCGCCCCGAATTTCGTATCGCATCGCTTTGGTGTTGCGAGTTACTGTCAGATGGCGGTTTCCACGCCAGATACCATCCGCCGAGGCGCCGACGATGAAAGCGAAATGGGCGCTTTTCACCACCTGTATCCGGCGCAGCGTGAAGCCAACTTGCGCATCCGCTTGAAGGAATTTCTGCGCGTCGGGTTGGAAGCAGGTGTGGTTTACGAGACCTAGGGAGCATCCATTATGAGTTTTGATTTCAGCCGATTTAGCTTTCGGCCAGGGAACGATTTTCTCGGTGTCGTCATGCAACAAGGTCGGGTTCAATTGGATTCCGATTGGAATGACTTCGTTGCGCAACTGACACGCCGGATACAAGCCGGTTCGCTGGATACCTTCGGACAAGCGGTAGTGCCAAGAGAGACCTCTGAAGGCTTTCACATCACTGTAGGAGCACAGCAGGAATTGATGATTGGTCCTGGACGGATCTATGTCGATGGTTTGCTCGCGGAAAATCATGGCCGGCCGCCTGAGAAGACATGGAATTGGGATACTCGGCTCGCTGAATTGACCGGTAGTGAATCGGTCTCTTTTTTCGAACAGCCTTATCTGCCGTTTAGCGATGCTGAAGCGGGAACGCCGGCTGCCGAATTCAACCGCCCCGAACTGGGTGGCGGGCCGCACCTGGTCTATGTTGATGTCTGGCAGCGCGACGTGACCGCTTTGCAGAAACCCGAACTGATCGAAAAAGCCGTCGGTGTCGATACCACAGGTCGCCTGCAGATGGTGTGGCAAGTTAAAGTCTTGAAGATTGAAGAAGGAGCGACCTGCGATTCTAAGATTGAGGAATGGAGTCAATTGATACGTCCATCCGGCGCCAGACTCACTACTTCCCCGGGGAGTATAGAAACCGAATTTAATCCATGCCTCATTCCGCCCACGGCTGGCTATCAAGGACGGGAAAACCAGTTATATCGGGTCGAAATACATCGCAGCAGCGCTAAAGGCGCTAATGGTGAAGTCCTTGCCGCAACTTTTAAGTGGTCGCGTGACAACGCGACGGTGGCCTCACGCGTCACGAGCATCCCAACGTTAAGGCAAGTTGTGGTGGAACACATTAAGCGGGACGATTTCCTTGGCTTTCGCGGCGGCGATTGGATCGAAATTCTCGACGATAGGCACGAGCTGCATGGCAAACCAGGCGTTCTGCGCCGAATACAAGACGGCGGCGTCGATGAAGCAACGCGAACGCTAACGTTAGAGGTTGATCTCCCGCAGGAGCTGTTTACGGTAAACAACAACCACGAGCCGGCGCCCGGCCTAAATACAAGAATTCGGCGTTGGGACCAGTCCGGCATTGTGCGGCAAGCCGATGGAACGAAATACCATGACCTGAACTCCTCTGGCGAATCCGATGGCATACCAATTCCCCCGGAGGGAACCAAAATTATTTTGGAGAACGGGATCCTGGTCGATTTCACCCTTGAAGAGGATCTAGAGTTCAAGACAGGGGATTACTGGGTGTTCGCCGCACGCATCGCGGACGGATCGATCGAACCGCTGGATAAGTCTCCGCCAAGAGGCATACATCATCACTATGCGCGTCTGGCCATTGTAACGAACGACGACTCAACCGATTGCCGCACCCTATGGCCTCCAACAGTCGAAGGAGGTAGCTGCGACTGTACCGTGTGTGTCCGCCCTGATTCACACAATAATGGTACTGCCACTATTCAAGAGGCCATCAAGACCGTTGGTAACCGTGGGGGTGGCACGGTCTGCCTTGATGTTGGAACGTACCGCATTACAGAACCTTTGAATATTCGCAACGTCAAGTCGATCCGAATTCGTGGTCAGGGCTTGGGTACCGTCTTGTTGGGCGAACAGGCGGGGCCATTATTCCAAATCGAAGGCAGCGTAGGTGTGTCCCTGCAGAACTTTTCTGCAATCGGCTCATCCATTGGCTCGCGTGATTCGCCACAGACCGTCGTGAACGATAATTCGGCGGCAGTGATTTCGGTCAAGAACACAGTTGATTTTTCGCTTGAGCGTGTAAACGCATTCTGCTTGGCATCGCTAGAAGCCACGAGCGCAGCAGTGGCGCTATCCGGTTACCTAATCGGCGCGAATATACGTGACTGCGCGTTTGCGGCCACGAAAGGTGTTATCGCTGTTGCTGGCAAAGGAGCGTATTTGCTGACGGCAGGTTTGCGCATGACGGATAACTTTTTCATGTGTCAGAAAATGGGCATACGTTTCAACGGATCAAGCTTCCACCATGGCGAGCTGCGGCTATCCGGCAATCTCTTTGTTGGGTGTGACAATGTTGGCGTCGATCTCACTGGCGGCGCGCTGAAGGGCAGTTCGATCCGGGTTGAAAACAATACGTTTAATCTCGCTCAAAATGGCGTCGGCATCCGTGGCGGACTTGACGGCCTGCTTGTGAGCGGAAACGAAATATCTCTTTTGGGAACGTCGGAAGGGAACGAGGTAGACCGCCGTCGCAGGGATGACGATGGCACACGCCAGGATGAGTCCAAATCATCCGAATCGCAATCATCTCCCGGTGGAATTGTGATTGACGGCGGCGTTGATCAGGGCCGTATGGAAAATATTCAGATTTTTGGTAACCGCATCCAGGGTCTCAGAGGCCACGGTATCGTGATCTGCCGACCAGTGGGCCACGGCATGATCAAGTCGAACATCATCAGAAATATCTCCGGCGGCGGCCTAATCATTGAGATGGACGGTCGAGCAGACTACCTCGCCATCGAAAACAATCATTTCCTCGAACTCGGACCTGATAACGCGAGCGAAAATGATATATACGCGGCTGTCCGGCTTTTACGCGTTTTGCGCGCAGATTTCGTCGGGAACCTCCTAAACGGCGTCGCCCGCAGCACTAAGCAGTCAGGGCAGTATGTTGGTGTGCTCACCTTCGCATGCGATGAAATGCGCATTGCGAGCAATCGGTTGCACAATATTGGACCTAGCCAATTGGTTGGCCTGACGCATGGTATTCATTGCATCGCACCCTTTCGCCAAATATCCATTGACGACAATACAGTGGTTCACGAGAGCACTATTTCATCCCAATTAGGCGCCCCACGGTGGCAAGCGCTCAATATTGGTGAGTTAATAAATCCAGAAATCTCGATTGGTGGACACAGATACACGTTGGTAAGAAGTCTCGACGGCAAGCAGCAGGCCCTGGAAGGCCCGTCTAGCATTACAGTGCATTTAGCAGAACAACGTGATACGGGCATACACCGTAACCGATTCGAGGCCACCGAGATCGCTATGCCATTGCTCGAAATCACCGCCGTCGAAACCTGCCTATTCACGGAGAATCAATGCAAGATATCCGGTATCTCAAACGCTTCAACGTCCATCGGTCAGATTAAAGGCCAGCATATCAATGCCAGTAACAATCGGCTAATAGGGGGCAGTCGAGACCAGCCATCGCTAAAACTCAATACCCCCGGGGAAAATCAGTTCGTTGTCCTCGGCAATCTGAGCACGGGACCTATCAAGCTCACGCAAGAAGGGAAGGCAAACTGTTTGCCCTCCAAGTGGATCGAGCTCAATGTGATTGTCCCCTGATTTAGGAGAAATAAGATGCGTGTAACCACCCTACTGAATCTAAAGCCAGCCGTGGCTCAAGATGACCCCGTCAGCCAGATCGGCGAAGTCCTAATGCAGGCTCTTGGCAGCTATCAGAGATCGCTTGCGAAAAGCAATAAGTCCGTGACAGAGGATCTAAATGGGCAGATCAGGCTTCTCGGCCAATCAAATCTTGGGGACCATCAATCTCTCGAAACGTCGGCGTCCAAAAATCTCAAGGCATTACTTAAAAAACGCCTTGATGAAAACGAAAATCACCACGACAATCTACTCACAGCATTGGACCAGGCGCAGGGGGAGATAAAGGCTCTGTTTAAATGAAACCACTTCACGATCTCTGCGCCGATGAATCCTAACGAAATCCTATTGGTATTCTTTGCGTTGGCCAATTGGGTCGGCGCTATCGCCATAGTCTGGTTCGTTTTCTTTGTTCGACGAGAAATTAAATATTTTCGTCAGAAAGAAATCTTTGGAACAATCGAAGACGACAAATTTAGATTCCCGCCAGATTTGCGCGCCGATGAAACTCCACTGGCAGGTCGCTTTGTTTGCCATTGGATCCTTCATCATGACCGATCGATTAAATTCGAAGAGTATTCGAAGTACTCGCATCGCGTGCAGATCGGTATTCTGGAAGTGCTTATGGCATATGATCGCGTGGTCAATCATTTTGATCTTGGACTTTCCAAGAAAGCTGTAGTCAAGTTTAAGGGCGGGGAATTTAGGGATCTGTGGCGGATTATGGAACCTGTTGTCTTACAGCTACGACGAGAACCAAACGGATTTCCGTCGCTTTGTTACGCCCTGCAGAAATTTGTGAAAAGCGATGAGTTCGAGCGGCTCTTAACCAGGATGCAAACGGACGCTTCTTTGCCAATAAGAATGTGAACTCGGGCATTGATGTTCACCTACGTGAAATGCCTCAGGAAACATAAAACGGCGACGCATATCCTTGCATTTGCAGTAAATCTGGATGTACGTAGCCAGTCGTCGTGCGCCAGTCGGTGTGTGCAAGAAGTTCCTGAACCAGCCGCAGATTCGGCGCACTGTTCGCTAGCTCTGTCGCAGTCGTATGCCGAATCCGGTGAGCAGATATCCTCGTTTGCATTGCTTCGCTGAGTCGTTTAAAAAAATGATCCAATTGCCACACCGTCATTTCCTGATGTTTGAGTCGCTCGCGTTGCGCTGCAAAGAGGGGCCATCGAAATACTTGTGATGACGGCGTTACAGGCTGACCCAATACGGCTTCCGTTTCCTGTTTTAATCGAAGCAAGTCTGGCGAAAGTTTGCTCGACAGTGAAATATCCCACTCGCGTCCGGTCTTGTTGCCTTCCGCGCGTAGCCGAATGGTCTGGGCGGCGAAATCAATATCGCGCCATTGCAGGCTTATTAGTTGCCGACGCCGCATCCCGCTGAAATACATCGTCGGCAAGACGATCATCCAGAACCATCCTGGCCCCATGCCCTTTTTCTGCGCATGGAATTATGCAAGTAGAGAGTGTTGTCCCCAAGGAATTTCTGCGACAGGCTGTCGCAGAAATCGCGCCTTTTGTCGTCTGGCGTCGTTGCTCGTCGTTGCCATAGTTCACTATGCCCCCTCCTCTCGCCTAGCCAGATCCCAAAGGCACATTCAAACCGATTGCCTCTTGTCGCAATAATGATAACGCCTTATCATTATCATAAGTCGTCATGTGATAACCCAAGTGATTCCATACGCTGAACTCACTTGGATTTGGAAACTTGGAATACCTCGGGAGGAAGAGCCATGCCACGTGAACCGCTGCTCCCCGTCACGCACCTACTCACCCAATGTGACAGTATGGCCAGAGATAAAGACAGTCAAACTCTGGCCGCACTACGGAGCGTGACGTTCGACGCACGAGGCCAGTTGCGTTCGTCCATCGAAAACGCGGGCGATCTCCAAACGATTCATAGTGGAATTTGCCACGGAACTCTGGGCGAGCTTTTCCAAGGGCCATACATCCGAGACGATGAGCTGCACATTAGCCTCATCTCGCTGCCGATTAAAAAATACAGCTTTGTACATTTCGAGTACGGCGAAAACGGCCATTTCGATGTGGACC
>DATLHW010000371.1:0-3095 GCA_035539675.1 Burkholderiales bacterium
TTTCGAATCTAAAAGATTTGGACGTGCTGTAGAAAAGCGGATACCTAATTTGTTATTAAAAAACAGTGGCATAAGAAGCGCTGTTCGTTCTCTATATTTTGGCATTTAAATTGCTCGGCAATTGCAGTTAGATAAAATTAAAAGAGAACGACAAAAATGAAAAAAATTATGCAAAGGTTTTTATGTTTGGTCGGCGCCGTCTTGCTTGGGGCCTGTGGGGGTGGCGGTGGCGGCGGAAGCACCACTAATGCTGATAGTCCCAACGTCAACAACAATCCCACCTTAGCCAGCATTTCCGGACTGCAAGCCAGCAATGACGCCACGCAGGTCTACTACCAATTCCAATACACCGGCGCCCAGTCTGTTCTTCGCCTTTATCTCGACACAGATCAAACCACTGCGACTGGTTATTCCCTTGGCGGCATCGGTGCGGATTATCTGATTGAAAATGGAAGTTTGTATCGATATGCCGGCGCCAACGGCGGTTGGGGCTGGTCCTTTGTGAAATCGGTGACCTATAGCAACGCCAATCAAACGGCGAACTGGACTGTGACGCTCGTTGACATCGGTTCTCCAGCGGTGACTGGTTTGATTGCGCAAGTCGAATCGCCGCTTTCCAGTTCAGCGAAAACCACCCATGTCATGTATGCGCCAAGCACTGCGCTTTTCGCCAATCCGGAACGCGGCCTATATCGTCATCAAGGCAATTGCGATAGCGCGGCTTTCAATTTGGCGACGCTTCAGCATTACCGGACCAACGAGGCGACGACATTGGTCATGTGCATTTTTTATCTAGAGAGTTTTAAGGCTAGCCCCATTAGCCAAGTTGCCCTGGACTTCTTTCAAAGCCAGATGCAGACGGTGCGCGCGGCCGGCGTGAAAGCCATCGTGCGCTTTGCATATACAGCCGATCCAGCAGGAATCGATGCGGCGCCAGCTCAGGTCGCGGCGCACTTAAATCAGTTGGCGCCTTATCTGCAAGGCAACAGCGATGTTATTTATGTCGTCCAGGCCGGCATTGTCGGCGCTTGGGGCGAGTGGTACTACACACAAAATTATGGCGACGCAGGCGTCATCTCGGCCGGAGACTGGGTTAACCGCAAAGCTGTTATCGATAATCTTCTGCTAGCCGTACCGGCGGATCGGATGGTTCAACTTCGCACGCCTCAGTATAAGCGCAACCTGTATACCGCCACAGCGCTTACCGATAGCGAGGCATTCAGCGGTTCGGCGATTGCACGTCTCGGTCATCATAACGATTGTTTCTTGGCGCGATGGAACGACCAAGGCACTTACATAGACCCGACAACGGAATATCCCTATCTGGAGTCCGAGACAAAATATGTCGCGATGGGTGGCGAAACCTGTGAACTGAATCCGCCTCGCTCCGACTGCGCAACGGCTTTGGACGAATTGGGGCGATTTCATTGGTCCTATCTAAATGCGGATTACAACCAGGCAGTGGTCGATGGATGGAATACGGGCGGCTGTTTGGATCAGGTGAAACAGAAATTGGGTTATCGATTCGTACTTAAATACAGTTCATTTCCGGCGGCGGTGACGCCCGGCGCAACATACAGCATGCGCCTTGCCCTCGAGAATCAGGGGTGGGCTGCCCCAATCAATGGCCGTATCGTTGAACTGGTGCTTCGCAATACGGTTACGGGCGACTTGGTTCGATTGCCTTTGACGAACGACCCACGTCGTTGGTTGCCGGGCCAAACGATCGATCTGAGCCAAGCGATCACGTTTCCAACAAATGTCCCAGCCGGAACCTACACTTTGCTGGCGAATTTGGCTGATCCTGCCCCCACGCTCCGGAGTCGTCCGGAATATGCGCTTCAGCTAGCGAATACGGGCGTTTGGGAAGCTGCGACCGGATTCAATCTTCTCTTCCATACGGTGACAGTGGCCTATTAAAGTCTGCGGGCGAAAATCTTTGCCCGCCTTTCCTTGGAACGAGCAACGGTATCGGCTATACCGAAATCCTCCCGTCCATGTCATTATTCGTTTGTGCATCATTCTTAAGGAGTAAAGAAATTCATGTCTGCAAAGAAACCCGCTGCAAAGAAAATAGTCGCCAAGACGCCTGCCGCGAAGAAGCCGCTAGTCGTAAAAAAATCGGCGTCATCTATTGAGGCTTCCACTAAGAAGCCGGTCGCGAAGAAAGCTGATGCAGTGAACAAACCGGTGGCGACTAAACCCGCGTCCGCGCCAAAGAAGTCAGTCGTCGAGAAGCCTGCCGCAGCCAAGAAGGCTGCCGTGACAAAGGCGACCGCGAGCAAGAAACCAAGCGTGAAACCATCCTCTGAGGCGGCGGCTCCCAAGGCGGCGTCCGTTGCGACCCCAGAGGTTGTTATTCGAATCGAATCTTCCGAGGCAGGCGATGTCTCTTCAGCGCCCGCCAAAAAAGAAGAAGCGTCCCCGCAACAAGCGCAGGATTTGATGTCCTGGTGGTGGTCGCAGTTCTGGTCGGGTTTTCAGCCTCCGCGTAAACCCTGATCGTCAAGAAACCCCTGTCTCATCGGTTGGTCTATTTAGGGATGCTTGAGTAATTCGCCACGTAGCGTTCCGAAATCGTTTCTTTCGAGTTAGGGGCGTGACGCGAAATCGGAGCGCAAGCGATACATACTGGTTCGGCAAGCGGCAGCCGACAAAGTGTCGTTTCTAAGGCGAAATGGAAAAGTTGCTTCGCCATGTAAATACTTGACTAGGAGGCAGGTCATGGATGGCTCCAGCGATACCGGTTTTCTCGAAAACAAAACTTACGATGAGATCAATGTCGGCGATTTTTCTACGCTGACTCGCACCTTACGGCCGGAGGACATTCAGCTATTCGCCATTGTGTCGGGCGACGTCAATCCGGCGCATATGGATCCGGTGTATGCGAAGAATAGTCAGTTTCGGGAGGTGATCGGGCATGGTATGTGGGGCGGGTCGCTGATCTCGACGGTGTTAGGCACGCAATTCCCGGGTCCGGGCGCTATCTACATTAATCAGTCGATGCATTTTTTGCGTCCCGTAATGATAGGTAACACTGTCACTGTCAAGGTTACCGCGACGAAGAAAATCGATCACAACCACCATATCATTTT
>DATLHW010000372.1:0-6452 GCA_035539675.1 Burkholderiales bacterium
AAAAGCGATGCGATTTATGTCGCGAATTTGATCGCGGCATGGGTTGATCGATATATTCCGGCTGCTGCATAACACACCATTCGATGACCTATCTTGTCGAACTTATCGAGCAGTACGGACTGTTCGTCGCATTCATAAACGTGCTGGTTGAGCAGCTTGGCGCGCCCGTGCCGGCTTTTCCCACGCTTGTCATTACCGGCGCGCTGCTCGATCGGGGAGATTATTCAACTGCGTCGTTGCTGTTAACCGCCATATCCGCGGCGTTGATCGCCGATTTTTCGTGGTACCTGGCAGGTAAACGGTATGGCAGGAAGGTCCTGTCAACGCTGTGCCGCATCTCTCTGTCGCCTGATTCGTGCGTTCGGCAAACCGAATCGATCTATGGGCGCTGGGGACCGTCCTCATTATTGTTGGCGAAATTCATACCGGGGTTCGCATCCATTGCGAGCGCCTTGGCGGGTACGACGGGCACGCGGCCCATGGTCTTCTTATTTTTCGACGCGTTAGGCGCCGCGTTATGGGCTGGTTTAGCGATTATTCTGGGTTCGATGTTCAGCACGACAGTTGATGACCTGTTGAGTGTTCTAGAGAGCTTGGGAAAGTGGGGCGTGTTTCTGATTGCTGTCGCGCTTGCGGCGTTTGTCGCAAACAAGTGGTGGCAACGGTATCGTTTCTTGAAGTCGCTGCGCATGGCTCGTGTATCGGTGTCCGAGCTTAATCGCCTGATGCAAGAGGGCGCTTCGCCAACCATAATCGACGTTCGTTCGTCAGTCGCTCAACAAGCTGGCCGCATTCCGGGCGCTGTGACCATGTCCGATGCGGAGATAAGCGCTATTGTTCTCGATGCGCCGTCGGATGGCGATGTGATCGTGTATTGCGCCTGTCCCAACGAAGCGTCGGCGGCGCGAGTGGCGAAATTGTTAATGCAAAAAGGTTATCGGCGCGTACGGCCATTGCACGGCGGAATTGATGCCTGGATTGAGGCGGGATACGCAGTCGAATCCAGCGAACAGCAGGACGTCACATAAACCACAAAACCAACGAGAATCGACATGACTTATGAAGAACATCTTGATGAGGTTACTACCCTCATCACCGAAAAGTATGACATCAGCGACGAAGAAGCGATCCGGCTTGTGATGCGAGCGCAAGCGGCCGATTTTTTTTGCGCTCACGACGATGACCCATCGCTTCGCACGATAGATCAGGCGCATGAGGACGCAAGAAAGATTTATAAGATGCGAGAACAATTTTCCTGAGCGTCATGATATGGCGGAAGGCGCAAAAAAGCGCCTCAGACGCCCATATTCAAATCCCTCATTCCCCTCAGTCGAGCAATGTCCCGCCCAGGCGGCAACCCAAAAAGCCGGTTGTATTCGCGGCTGAACTGCGATGGGCTCTCATATCCCACAAGATGTCCCGCAGTTGCTGCGTCCGCTTGGTCCGCGAATAAAAGCCGGCGAGCTTCCTGAAGCCGAAGTTGTTTTTGATATTGCAGGGGCGTCATTGCCGTGACCGCTTTGAAGTGCGTGTGCAAGGAAGACAGGCTCATGTGAGCCGCGCGCGCCAGCGCTTCTATTCGCAAAGTTTTTTTATAGTCCTGTTTAATCATGTCTATGACTCTGGCGATGTGTCGCGCCTGACTGTCCGACATGGCGATCTGCCGCAGCATGGTCCCTTGTTCATCCTGGAGCAGCCGGTACAGAATCTCGCGTATGGTCAATGGCGCCAGCACCGAAATGTCTTGCGGCGTATCCAGCAGACGAAGAAGCCGCAGCACAGCCTCAAGCAGGCTGGCGTTGGTTGGACTCAAAAATAGTCCTCGCCCTGGATCGGCCGCTTTCGGCGTGGCTCGATCGGTCACTAGCATGAGATCGCCTATTTCCTTGGGATCAAGATCCAGACGGATGCACAAATAGGGACATTCCGCCGTAGCTTGTGTCACCTGTCCAATAAGCGGCAAATCAACTGAAACAACCAAGTGTTGCGCAGAGTTGTAGTAATAAACCTCATCCGCCAGCATTACTTTCTTTTGCCCCTGCGCGACGATGCATAAGGCGGGCTCGTGGAGCACGTGAATCTCTTCTGTGGGGCGCGAAAAACGAATCAAGTGAAGCGGCTCGATTACAGTACGGAACAAGCCATCACCACTGGTGTGTCGCTTAATGCTTTGGGTTAATTCGATCATTTGCGGTAGCGCCAAGTCGTCTTGCATGGAGACCTAATAAGAAAAGCGTTGAATTTAACGAAAGTCTACTTTTCCTTTGCGTATGCGGCTATCGCTCGATGGTTTATACGCATTAACTCGCAACGCGTTGCGACAGGATTCCCTATCCGGCTATTTGTTCGCCTTTATTTAGACATGGATTTCCGAGTCGACATGTTTGAGAAAATTCCTCTCGATCAATTGCTCGCCGTCGCAAGGTCGCATTTTGACATCATGTTTATAACCAACTGATGTTAATATGAAATATACCGGACGGATGTGAAAAATATATGAATACCGGCAATGCTTATGATGACTATCCTGGCATCGATATCCCGGCTGCTCCCCTTTCTATTGACCACGATTTACGTGATGCGAGTGGAAACCTCCGGCCTCCTTCACCCCCTGTAGTAGACAATGCATTTTGGGCAACGCTACTGAAGGCTCTTAACGATAAGCCGGAAGAAGAAAGAATGTCGGTATTGATCGACGCGGTTAAGGCCGATCGAATAATCCGGACGCCGCGAAAAACCGCTGATGCAAATACCCGAAACGCGCTTCAGCCAATACTGCAAAAATTGTTCGATGAACTAAGCGCCGAGCATCTCAGCAACCTAACCGATAGCGCCTGTGGCCGGCTGCTGAATATCAAATACAAATTCGGTTTGTCCGAGCCGGACGATTATGAGTTTGCGCGGCATAGTGTGTTCGATCCTTATGAAGAGCAGGCTGCGATCGACGACATGCAACAATTCGTTCAAACCCTCGAACGAACCGTTATTCAGAATCCTCGCTCCATCCTGCGCTTCCTTCAGCCGGGCAATAACCTTCAGTCTCTCTCTGATGTGGAAAAACAAGAGCTCGCAGAAGCTATGGTTCGTGATTGCGCCGCCGTTTTGGGAATCCACAGTCCTCTCAAAATAAAGTACAACCCAGCATTGAAGGGGGGGCGCGCGAAAGCGACCTGGGGAAGCGTGGAGAGCGTCATAGAATTTGGCCCTTCGTCCTTTTCCGGCGGCGCCATAGACCTGATAAATCTAGTGGCGCACGAAGTCGAACATCTCAATCAATCCAAACGCAGATTCACGTTCAGTTCCAAGCAAACCGCGCGTTTTGGGATCAATGGCGTATCCAGCTGGCCTTCATTGCAAACTAAAAAAGAAAAATATCGGGAAAATATTATCGCGATACGCGCCTCGCAACCGACTTTCTACGAAAACGTATCCGGTAATCCCGCCGAGCGCTGGTCTAATCTCAAAGGGATGGCTGCCGCCATTTGGGCGGCAAAATCGCCCATATTCAATCCAGAGCAACAAGGCATTTTGTGGAAGGTGGACCCTCACAAGTCACGAGGAGACTTACGGCTGAGGGTTGCCGAACTTATCGAAAAAGAGACTGGGGTTACGCTTCGTGACATGGTGACCCGTCCCTATTGGGTCAAGCCGCTGAAAAGCGACCAAAAAGAAAAGCCGTTTGCGCCTCTCGATGTTGATAAGGCGCTTGAAGGGCTCCACCGATGGCATGACATCCAACAGGATCCCATGAACTGTGCCGTGGAAGCCGGTCGCGCCTGGCTTGCTTCCATGCCGGAAATCGCCAAGCGCGCCTCAACGCCAAGCGATCCGATGCACGGACAGTGCCGTGACATTGTTTGGCGATTGACTGAAGTCTGCGACCGGCCGGCGTTGCTTAATCTGAAAGATCGTAGCGCGGATGCAATAATCGAAATGCTCCAAATCGTCGTCCAACAATTCCCGGATGACTTGACTCGCGCCGCATGGATTCATGATTTCTCGGAACAAATTAAGAACACGCGTCCTGATCTTGCTTCGGTCCTTCATAAGAACAAACTCAACGAAGTCGTCGCCGCTGTCGAGCGCAAATTTCCTCTGCCGTCCACAAAAGATCTGACGCCGGATTTTCTTGTTGCACACATCGAGTTGCAAACTGGCGTCAGTATGTCCGACGTCGCGGTGCACTTCGGCTTCTCGGGAAAAGCCAGAACGGGGTTGAGAAAAACGCTCGATTCGCTTTGGGCATTGGAGAAACTGCCGCCTTATCCCTGCGGCGCGCAGGCGACAATTGACGCATTGCTCGATCGCATGCCAAGGGATTTCCATGCAGCCGCGAAGGACGACAAGCACCCATTAAATAGTCAGGCCCAGCTTCTTCAGGGCATTATTCAGACGGCGGTTACCAAGAGCGCTAATCACCGCGCGCCGTCGTTACAAACGGCCCTAAAGCTTCTGTTTGAGTCGCGGTTCCAGTTTCAATTTGCAAATCGCTCAGAGCATTTTGATGAAAGCCAGCGAAAGAAGTTCGGCGAAATCGCCCTGGATTTTCCACATGACGCTTGCTATCGCTTGGTCGATGATGTCGCCGCTCGATCGATGAACCTCCCAACAAACGCCGAGAGATTCACGCCGAATGCCCGCGTGGCGAGAATCGAGCGGGAAGTCGGCGTTAGCATCCCTGAGTTAGCCGCCCATTTCGGCTTTTCCGGAAGCGTTACAACGGACACAAGTAAAGCGCTCGAAGCGCTGTGGGCGTTGGAAAAATTGCCTCCATCCACTTGCGGTCCTAAAACGGCGGAAGATCTGCTTGAGCGCATGCCAAGCGAGTTTCATGCCGCGTTAAAGGATGATCGCCATCCTTTATATACTCGCGCGGCGCTTCTACAAGGCATTGTGCGCACCAGCATCGCCAGGAGCCGCGATAGCCAATCGCATTCGCTTCATGCAGCGTTGAAATTCATCTTGGAATCGCGCTTCGAGTTTCAATTTGCAAGCAGCTTCGAGCGTTTTGACGACGTTCAACGAAGCAAGCTAAAAGAAATCGCGAAAGACTTTCCATGCGCGGTTTGTCATCAGTTGGTTGACGAAATCGCCGCTTCCGCCATGAATCTATCGGCAGATTCGCAAGAGAAGATTTCGTTAAAAGAGCAATTGGCGTTGATCCGTCAAAGCAGCGTTGCAGCGCCAGTGGAAGCCACGTCTTCTGCCCCGACATCGCATGCTTCCGCTGATGTCGCCATAACGCAAAAAAATAGAGGTAGGTCACAGGAAAATCCAGCCTTGACTGATGGGCTCAAAGAAGCCCTGGACAAGAAATACGGCGCAAGCGGTTGGATTCCAGTGAGTAACCGCTACATTCCTGCGGCGGACGTTGCTGTTGCAATGGATTGTCCAAATAACGATGTCGCCTCATTGCGCGCCGCCTGTTTCCTTGCGTGTCCGGACGCTCCAAAAAGTAAAGCGCCGGGCCCTATCAAATTGGTCCCGGTGAGGGCCGAGAATTTGCCAAGTGACATAAAAGTCGCCGTAGTTCTTGGAAAACCCATTCGCGCCTTCAATGTGGAGGTCAACGAAAGGGCGACCAGTCGTCGGCGCGGCATTTAAAGGCGAATGCGTCCCAAGCACAAAGCGCTCAGTAACGTCAGTTATGGATAAGAGCCCGGACATTGAAACTTTGCTGTTGCCAATTATTGTCATCCTGAGGTGACGAAGGTCTGCTTTTCTTTATTGCAGAAGCTTGTCGCTGAAACACCACCGCTCTAAAGCAGATCCTTCGTCACCTCAGGATGACAGTCAATCATCAGAATGGAACAACGACGGATGTGGACAATTGCCCCGCCGACTGACCGGTTACCAACGTTTGGAGAATTAGGCAATAAACGCCGATTAACCGACTACCGTCGATTCTCCTCACCCTCCTAATATCGTCTCCTGTGCCCAGCGAATATCGCTGGGCAATCAACGGTAACCAAAGGAGAGCAATCATGTCTGGAATAAATGGGAAAGTCGTTGTTATCACCGGCTCCAGCAGTGGAATCGGCGAGGCGACCGCGCGCTTGCTTGCGAGTAAAGGCGCCAAGGTTGTCTTGGGCGCACGTCGAACTGATCGGCTGGAGGCGCTTGTCGGCGCGATTCGCTCTGCTGGCGGAATTGCCGAATATCAGGCGCTCGACGTGACAAAGCGCGAGCAAATGGAATCGTTCATGGCGTTCGCAAAGCGCAAATTCGAACGAGTTGACGCCGTGGTGAATAACGCAGGCGTAATGCCTTTATCCGCCATTGAGCAACTCAAAGTGGATGAGTGGGATCGCATGATCGACGTCAATATCAAGGGCGTGCTTTATGGAATAGCCGCGGGTTTGCCGATCATGAAAGCGCAAGGCGCCGGCCACTTCGTTAACATCGCCTCGATTGGTGCTCACACAGTGTACCCAACCGCCGGCGTCTATTGC
>DATLHW010000373.1:0-28130 GCA_035539675.1 Burkholderiales bacterium
CTGATGTCGTGGAAATGACGCCGTCGAGTTTGTCGAAAGGAGGCTCCATGCACCAAAAACATCCGCCGGCGAAAGTCGCCTTTGCATAGCCAATATCCGTGATCGGCTTTCCGGTTTGCGCGTGGGTGGACATAACCCCGCCGAGAAAGAAAAACGCAATGATTAGTAGTCGATGGAGTCGGCTCATTTTATTGCTCTGCCTTAGGGCTTTTCGAAAGGTCAATTGTCCACTTTCAGCGTGTAAAGTCCACAGATAAGTCCTTGTGCAAAAGTTCTCCAGCAAGGCGCGTCGACGCAGACAGTACACAGTTAGTACGCCAAGGAGAGCTAAGCAGGGGTTTCGAGCAGCATGCTGTTCGCCTGCGCAGCGGCTGTCCGATGAAGCGGACAGCGCACCCTGCAAGGGAAACGCCGCTGGAAGACTTTTGCACAAGTACTTACCGATGAAATTTCGCGGTCAAGCCTTGCCAACACTTCCAATAGTCCTGTTGAAGCTGCGGCGCCTCGAGTGCGAATGACGTTGGACAAATAACATAACGGCTCTCGAACATAAAAGCCAACGTGTCGTCGATATATTTTGGCGAAAGCGCGGCCACGCTTGCCTGATCGAATGTCGCGGCGTCCGGGCCATGGCCCGACATGCAGTTGTGCAAACTACCTCCGCCGGGTGTGAATCCCTCCGCCTTGGCGTCATAGGCGCCGCGTACAAGCCCCATGTATTCGCTCATCACGTTTCGATGAAACCAGGGCGGCCGAAAAGTATGCTCAGCGACAACCCAGCGCGGCGGAAAAATGACGAAGTCCACGTTCGCCGCGCCCAGCGTATCGGAAGGCGATGTCAGGACGGTGTAGATCGATGGATCCGGGTGATCGAAGCTGATGGAGCCCATGGCGTTAAAAAGCGCGAGATCGTATTTGCAAGGGGTGTAGTTGCCACGCCATGCAACGACGTCGAGCGGCGAATGATCGATCTCGGCAGACCACAACTTCCCCAGAAATTTCGCGACCAATTCGAACGATCCCTCGCGCTCCTCGAAGGCCGCCGTCGGCGCCAGAAAGTCGCGCGGATTGGCCAAGGCATTCGCGCCTAATGGACCCAACTCAGGTAAACGGAAGGCCGCGCCGTAGTTCTCACACACATAACCACGCGCGCTGCCATCCACCAATTCAACACGAAAACGCACGCCACGGGGAATGAGCAATATCTCGCCGGGCTTAGCGTCCAACACGCCCAACTCCGTCAGAACGGAAAGCTTTCCCTCTTGAGGCACGATCAGAAGCTCGCCGTCGGCGTTGTAGAAAAATCGATTTTGCATGGAGCGACTAGCCGCATAAATGTGTACAGCCATCCCCATTTGCACGGCGGCGTCACCGTTTCCCGCGATCGTGATCAGACCGTCAATGAAATCGGCAGCAGCGGTCGGGACGGGAAATGGATCCCAACGAAGTTGGTTTGGAGATGCGGACAAATCATTGAATGGCGAACTGCGTAATGTCGCATGCGATTTCAGGCGAAACGGCTGGTGTACTGCGGCTGGACGGATTCGGTATAGCCACGAACGTCGATTAACGGCGCGCGGCGCGGTAAACGCGGCGCCTGAGAGTTGTTCAGCATATAAGCCATAAGACGCTTGCTGAGGTGAGTTTTGTCCTTCCGGTAAAGCGCCGGGAAGGGCTTCGGTTATAAACTCATTGCCGAAGCCGGATTGATACGCGATTCCCGGACTGGATTTGTCCTTGCCACGTTTTCCGATAGGCATCGTTTCAACCTCGCAAGCAGAGGGGGAAAAATCACCGTCGCCAGTAGGAACGAGCTTGCTCGCGATGCGATGACTGGAGGGCTACGCAACCATTCGCGAGCAAGCTCGCTCCTACACCTCGTTATTAAACCTATTACAGAACCGAACTTCCGCTGGATAAGGAAAGAAATCCTCAATGTAGCCGTCAGCAACTCGCTTCTGCACCGACTTCCAGTAATCGGCATCCAACAAATCGGCGTGGTGCTCCATAAAGCATTCGCGCACGCGCGGATTGGTGAGTAGAAACGCGCCAAATTCCTCGGGGAAAATATCGTACGGCCCCACCGAATACCATGGCTCGGCGGACAACTCGTCCTCCGGCGTATTGGGCGGAGGAATCCGGCGAAAATTACAATGCGTCAGGTAATCCACCTCGTCATAGTCGTAGAACACTACTCGCTCGTAACGCGTGACGCCGAAGTTCTTGAACAGCAAATCCCCAGCAAAAATGTTTGCGGCCGCCAACTCTTTCAATGCGTTTCCGTATTCGCGAATGGCGTGCTTCCGCTCCTCATCGTTGGCGTCATCAAGGAAGATATTCAGCGGCGCCAAACGACGTTCGATATAAAGATGCTTGACGATGATCGTGCCTTCAGTCTCTTCAATCTGGGAAGGAACCATCGTCCGTAACTCGTCCAATAACGCGGATGTGAAGCGATCCTTTGGAAACGCCACGTCCGAATATTCAAGCGTATCCGCCATGCGCCCCACGCGGTCATGGTGCTTTACCAGCTGATATTTCTTCTTGACGATTTGCGCGGTCACTTCCTTGGGCCGCGCGATGACATCCCGAATAATTTTGAATACGTAGGGGAACGATGGCAGCGTGAACACGCACATCACCAGTCCTTTGATACCCGGCGCGATAATGAATTCGTCCCGGGAATGTTTCAGGTGATGCAGAAAGTCCCGATAAAAAAGCGTCTTCCCTTGCTTTTGCAAACCCAGGATGGTGTAAAGCTCCGCTTTTGGTCTCGTCGGCATCATGCTGCGCAAAAACTGCACATACGTGGAGGGCACTTCCATGTCCACCAGGAAATAGGCCCTGTTGGCGCTAAACAGAACGACAAGCTGATCCTGCTCGACCAACACCGTGTCGATGTACAGATTGCCATCCTTGTCATGGAGAATCGGAACCGCAAACGGGTATTCCTCGCCGCCATTGACGACCTTACCAACGATGTAAGCGCACTTGTTACGAAAGAACAAAGAGCTCAACACCTGAATCTGATGGTTAGGCTCCAATCGAAAAGGACGGGGCAACCGTTCGCGCCATAGCCGCATTATGTAGCGCATATCACGGTGAAAATCGGCGAATTTTCCTTTGATGTCGAAGTCGAGAATGATGTCGATCAAGACATGGCGCAGCCCATAGTTGCTCGGATAATAGCAGCGGTAAGACGGCGGATCGGCGTAGATGTGCTCGGTTGAAATTGCGGGCCGAACAAAAAGAAATCTGTTATGAAAATAGGAACGATGCAGAATTCGGCAACATACTGAATTGAAAAACGTCTCCGCGCACTCGGGTTGCTTGTGATCATGCAGCAAACCAATGTAGTGCATTTTGACCTGTTGCCAGATTTGATCATCGAGAGAAACGGCGTTGAACTCCGTCTCCAATCGCGCGACCGTTTCCAATACCCGTTGATCGTAGTAATCGATCCGCTCGCGCGACGCCGACTGCACCGCCAGCCAGTCGCCAGCTTCAAAGTAACGCTTCGCCGCCCGACCGCACTCACGAAAAATGCGGTAGTGTCGATCAAAGCCCTCCAACAAAACCAGGGCAATCATCAAACCAGCATCGCTCGCGCGGCGCGCCTGTGAGAGGGGTAGTTCTTGCGGATGTGCGCTCAATCTATTGTCCCTTCGGTTAACGTTTCTGGATCTTACCAGCGTTCGAGTCCTTTGCCGCTGCGACTGCGCATCGCCACCCCTCACGCAATGCCTCCACCTGCGCTTTCGGCATCGCCGGCTCGAAGCGCCGATCTTGTCGCCACTGACGACTGATCTCTGCAACATCCCGCCAAAAACCTACAGCTAAACCGGCCAAAAAGGCTGCGCCCAGCGCAGTGGTTTCGGTAATCCGGGGCCGCACCACCGGCACACCAAGCAAATCCGCCTGAAACTGCATCAAGGCGTTATTTCTCGCGGCGCCGCCATCCACACGCAACTCGGCAAGAGGAATACCGCTGTCGGCGCGCATGGCGTCGAGAACATCGGCAGTCTGATAAGCCATGCTCTCCACTGCGGCGCGGGCGATATGGCCGGCTGTCGATCCTCGCGTAAGGCCGATGATGGCGCCACGCGCTTCAGGGTCCCAGTAAGGAGCGCCCAATCCGGTGAACGCGGGCGCGAAGTAAACGCCGCCATTGTCAGGCACGCTGGCGGCCAAGGCTTCGATTTCATCGGACGACTTGATGATTCCCAAGTCATCGCGCAACCACTGAACAACGGCGCCTGCGACGAACACGCTGCCTTCCAAAGCGTATTCAAGCCTGTCGCGTTGTCGCCACGCCACCGTCGTCACCAAGCGATTCTTCGAGGCGACAGCTTGCTCTCCAGTCTGCATCAGCATGAAACAACCGGTGCCATACGTATTCTTCACCATCCCAGGAGAATGACAAGCTTGGCCGAACAAAGCTCCCTGTTGATCGCCAGCGATGCCCGCAATGGGTACTCCGCCATCGAGGATGCCGACTGCGGTATGGCCAACGACGCCGATTGAATCGACGACCAAGGGCAATAAACTCTTCGGAATATCCAACAACGTCAGGAGCTCATCGTCCCATTGGCCTGTATGGATATTGAACAACAAAGTGCGCGACGCATTGGATGCGTCGGTCACATGAACTTGTCCGCCCGTCAAATTCCAGATCAGCCATGTATCGACTGTGCCAAACGCAAGCTCTCCCGCATCAGCTCGGCGTCGAGCGTCCTGTACATGATCGAGAATCCAGGCAAGCTTAGTCCCGGAAAAATAGGGGTCCATGACGAGCCCCGTCTTGTCGGTGAAGGTGGCTTCATGGCCGGCGTCCTTCAGCCATGCGCAAACATCAGCCGTGCGGCGATCCTGCCAAACAATCGCGGGACAAATAGGCTTGCCAGTGCGTCGATCCCACACCACGGTGGTTTCGCGTTGGTTAGCGATGCCGATCGCGGCGATGTCGCCAGCAGCCAAACCGCCCCGCGTCATTGCGTCTTTCAATACGCTCAATTGCGAACGCCAGATCTCTTCCGCATCGTGCTCGACCCAACCCGGCTGAGGAAAATGTTGGGTAAACTCCTGTTGGGCTGTCGCAATCGCCGATCCAGTCCGGTCGAAAATAATTGCGCGGGAACTGGTCGTGCCTTGGTCTAAAGCAAGAATATAGTTCATCGATTCGCCTTGTGGAGTTGAAGCTAACATATCATTGAACTTCCTTACCGGAAAGGCGTTAAGCATTCAAAACGAAGACCCTGTGGATGCAACTGTGAAGTAATTACAACTTCAAGGAGGATGCTATCTTGCTGACGCTTTTACGACGCTTCCCGAGTCCGCTGGGGCGGCTGGGCCAACAGTTAAGACAACCAGGGAACGAGATGTTGCGCCGATACGTCATGCTGTCGCGCAAACGGAATTCACTCCCGGCATTGAGAAAGCCATCACAAAGCATAGCGCCACAACAATCGAGGCAATACGCGCTTATACGACAAATAGAGTTCAACCAAACTGAGCTGGCCAAGCATCACAATGAAAAGCATGGCGCAAATATTCCCCTGGACGGATGCTGCTTATCTCTGACCGCCAAGGCAAGCGCCATCGATTGCCTGGGCGTCAAGCACACATTGGACGCAAATATTGAAAAAGCGATGGCGAAGCAGTACGGATACCAGTATGAAGTTGCAAAACGCCGTAGGCGCGCCGCAACACTTCCCGCTAGCGACAATTATGGAAACGCTGACGATGAGAATATCGCAATAGCCCGCGCCTTTGTCTGCTCGAGAGTGTCCAAAGTCACGGACACCGACAAAAACATCTACCTGAACAGCATGGAAGTCGGATTCCCAATCGGCTTGTCAATTGAGGCATACCTCAAAAGACACGGCTTGCACGAAGGACAATCCCTTATTGGCGTCTTTACAAATCCATGGGTAGGAGGACATGCCGTTAAGCTCACCAAGAAACTCGACGGCGAAGTCATATTTTTCGACCCCAATGGAGGCTTTTGGAAATGCGATCAAACCGATCCCAAGCTCATCGCGAAAGATGTGCAAGAGAAGTTACGCCAAGGCTATTCGTGGTACGGCGGGTTCATGCGCGGGTTGCTGACGACAAAAGAAGTTATTCCGGTAACGGCCGTACCTGAGCATGAACGGCTTCCATCACAAATCATCAAGAAAAGCGAACGCGATAAAATCGACAAGAAAATCGGCCCGGCGTGGGACCCAGAAACAGAAACACCCGTGAAGGAAACAGAGATGACAACGCTGGTCGTGGAGCGTGACCCGACAACGCAAGCGCTGCTCTGGGCCGCTTTGGACATGCCAAACGGAAAAATTCTGAAATTAGGCGGCGAGGAAATCCCGAAGAACATTCACGAAGAGATACAGGTGGACCGCAAGGTTTCCATAACGCCGGTACCACGAGCCCGGGTGCTCAGAGAAAGAGAGCGCGCCGCGCTTCCTCCCGAACTAAGGGATGCGGACGTGGAGACGCAACGGCCAAAAGAGCCTGTTCGCCTTCAAACGCTATTGGTGAATCAACACCTGACAACAGAGGCGCTTCGTTCGGCAGTTTTCTTGATGGAGAACGGAGAACTGCTCAGATTAACTAGCGCCGAAATGCCGCAAGAAATTCAAAGCGAGATAAAGCAAGGTCACGCACTCACGTTCAAACCGATAGCGCCTGTCGAAGAAACTCTGGGCGCTCTGCTAACAATTTCCATACCGATCGAGAATTCGCTAGCGCTGTTCAAAGCGCGAACGCTTTCGAAATCCGAGGAAAAGGAAGTTCGTGCGGCGATGCAAGAGCGCTGGAAAGGCGAGACGACGCTACCGCCCATGGTGGAAGGCCAATTCAAAGTCTTGCTGGAGACACGTAACGATGAAAAAGAGCTTGAATCCGCAGTTTTCAAAATAGTGGGAATGCGCGACGTTTTTAAACTGATTGCTGAGGAAATTCCGGAGAACATGAAGGAGGCAATCAAGAAAGGCGAAACGGTTTGCTTCGCGCCGATCCCCAATGTGTTTGAGAGAAGCTTGAGCAAGGCGAAGCGCATGAAACGTTGACTAGTGGTCAGTCACAGTGATTTTATCGGATGCATAGGGCGGAAGGCGCTAACGCTTTTCCGCCCTAGGGCGTTACCTTAAATTTCACCGTGACTGACCACTAGCGGCAAACAATGGAGACATTCAATGACCAATGGAACCAGGAAGCCTTTCGACCTGTTCGTCATTGGCGGCGGCATCAACGGCGCCGGCATTGCTCGCGACGCCGCCGGGCGAGGACTGGACGTCGCGCTTTGCGACATGAACGATTTCGCCAGTGGAACCAGCTCGCGGAGCACCAAGCTCATTCATGGCGGCTTGCGCTATCTGGAGCAATACGAATTTCGTCTGGTGCGAGAAGCGCTGGCCGAGCGGGAAACCTTGCTCCGAATGGCGCCGCACATCATCTGGCCCATGTCCTTCGTTTTACCGCAGGCGCCGGGCATGCGACCCCGTTGGATGATTCGAG
This sequence comes from Burkholderiales bacterium, assembly GCA_035539675.1. Classification (GTDB taxonomy): domain Bacteria; phylum Pseudomonadota; class Gammaproteobacteria; order Burkholderiales; family DATLHW01; genus DATLHW01. The sequence goes on from DATLHW010000373.1 coordinate 7,516, forward strand.
CGGGGCTTTGGCTTTATGGCAATTTGGGCGGCCAATCAAGCCTACCCGCCCCCAACGCCATCACGTTACGCAATACGCCAGAGGGCGCTCCGTTAAAAGATCACTTACATGAAGGCTTTGTCTACCCGGACTGTTGCGTGGACGATGCACGCTTAGTCATCTTGAATATTCGCTCAGCCGCCGATCTGGGGGCAACCATTCTGCCTCGAACGCGATGCATTTCGGCGAAACGAATTGCAACCGGCTGGGAAATCGAGACGAAAAACGAACTCACCGGAGAACACGGAATCCACCAAGCCGCCGCCTTGATTAACGCCACCGGTCCCTGGGTTAAGCGCGTGATCAATGAAGCGTTGCCGATTGCATCGACCGCCGACGTCAAACTCATCAAAGGAAGTCATATCGTCGTTCCTCGTCTATACGACGGCAATCACGCCTACTTGCTGCAAAATGATGATCGACGAGTGATCTTCATCATCCCCTACGAAAAGAATTTTTCCTTGATCGGCACAACCGACACCCCTTTAAATGAAGACAAAGGCCCGATTGAAATCAGTACGCAGGAAATCGACTACCTCTGTTCCGCTGTAAACCGTTATCTAAAAACATCGGTCACTTCCGAACAGGTTTCATGGACATACGCTGGCGTCAGAGCGCTTTACGATGACAACTCCGGCAACCCTTCCGACATCACCCGCGATTACGTGCTCGAGGTCAATGACGACAAGGGTAAATCGCCGGTGCTCAACATATTCGGCGGCAAGCTCACAACGTACAGGCGTCTTGCCGAGAAGGCATTGGAAAAACTTGCGCCGTTTTTCCCTGCGATGAAATCCGCATGGACGTCCACGCAACCGCTGCCAGGTGGCGATATGGCTAATGCAGATTTCAACGGCTTCGTGCGTGATCTGTGGAAAACCTATGACCAACTACCACAGGAATTTCTTCAGGATCTCGCACGCCGATATGGCGCACGTTGCCACTCCCTGCTTGGCGCCGCAAGAACCATGAACGATCTTGGCGTTGATTTTGGCGCCGGTCTTACCGAACGGGAAATCGATTTCTTGATAGCCGAGGAATGGGCTATGGAAGTCGACGACATCTTATGGCGACGAACCAAGGCAGGGCTGCATATGACAGCCCCTCAGCGAGAAATCGCGGCCGCTTATATTCATCGCGAAACAAAACGTCGTTGCTGATTTCTCCGCCGGCAGCGCTACGCGGGGCCTCACCCAGAGTATGGCGGCAAACACTCTTTCGCAGGGAGAAAAGCGAAAGAAATCAAGACCATCGCTAGCGAAAATGCATTGCGTTAGGCGAGTCTATCTTGCAACTTTGCAAACCTCTTCCCATTGATCGCCATCAAGAAATAAAAATATTTCGCAAAAACAGTCACTTCAACATTACAAGGAGCATTGGCACGCGTAATGCTCCTGTACCTGAGCCCCAGGGCGCCGTGTGCGCCTCTCGATGGCATCACGAAAACTACTATGCAGGGGGAACACCATGGCTCGTGTATTAGCTCGACATGTCCTGATAGCGCTGTCCTTGCTTCTGACATCCATCACCGCCACACATGCCGAACCCGGCGTGACCGACTCAACCATCACCTTCGGGCAATCCGCGCCATTCACTGGTCCGACTGGAAACTACGGCATTCAAATCCGCGATGGCGCCAATGTGTACTTTGAACATATCAATAAATCCGGCGGCGTACACGGCCGCAAGATAGAACTGCTATCGCTCGACGATGGGTATGAAGAAGCACGTGCGGTGGCAAATACCAAAGCGCTGATCGAGGATAAAAAAGTATTCGCTCTGTTCGGCTACTACGGCACCGCCTCCACCAACGCCTCAATGAAAGTTTTCTCCGCCGCGAAGGTTCCATTATTCAGCACCATCAGCGGCGCAAGCTCTCTAAGAAATCCAGTTAATCGCTACATGTTCAACCTGCGAGCAAGCTATGACGACGAAACAGCAACGATCGTGGAGCAATTGACTTCGTTTGGGACGAAAAACATAGCTGTGTTCTATCAGAACGACGGCTTTGGGCAAGCCGGTCTCGCGGGCGTTACCGCCGCGCTCAAGAAACATGGACTCACCCCCAGCGCCGTAGGACTGGTGGAGCGCAATTCGGTGGACGTGGATAACGCTGTCCAGGAAATTTCCAAGGTAAACCCGCAGGGCGTCGTGATGGTCACCCTCTATAAGCCCACCGCCGAATTCGTTCGAAAAATGAAACAAGCCGGACAACATCCGCAATTCATGACCCTATCTCCTGTCGGAACAGACTTACTTGCAAAAGAACTGGGACAAGATAGCCGAGGAATTGGCGTTTCGCAGGTCATGCCCTTCCCATGGACAAGTGCAACGGGGCTCGCCAAGGAATATAACAATCTGGTGAAGCAATATGGGAAAACCGGCGTTTCGTATTACGGCATTGAAGGATTCGCAGCAGCCAAGGTCGTAGTCGAAGCCCTGAGAAAAACCGGCCGAGATCCAACCCGGGAAAAATTTATCGCGGCCCTTGAAAGCATGAATCCCTATGATTTAGGCGGATACCAGATCAGCTACTCACCAACCAATCATTCCGGCTCAAAGTTCACCGAACTTACGGTAATTGGCCAGGATGGCAAAGTGAAACGCTGATTGGGATTGGCGGCGCGCCTCCTCCGCCTCCCACTCCGTAACGCCCTCGCACGCGGCAACGTCGAGGGCGTTTTGTATTTGGGCGCGCCATCGATCACTCAGAGTGAATTTGCGACGATAATATGCACCTCCGCAATATCCAAAGGCATCGCCTGAATGACAAGTCAGCACGAAAAATGGGCAGTAGTAACTGGTGGATCAATACGAGGCGGGCTCGCCATTACTCACGCGCTGCATCGCAGAGGATTTTCCATCGTCGTGCATCATTCATCCGCGGATTCGCTGCCAAGAGCGCAAGCGGTAGTGAACGAGCTCAACAAGATTCGCCCGAATACGGCCCGCCGCTGGCAAGCAGCGCTTGAAGACCACCCGGCGTTCCCCTATGACGATCTGGAGGTCGAGAAAGTCGTTTGCAACGCCAGCCAGCTAACAATGACCGACTGCGCCGACTTCGAGAAAGGATTGTTGGACTTTCGCATCCACGTCACCGGACACGCCGCATTATTATCCAGCGTTGAAGAACGATTAAGGCGCAACCATGGCTCGGTTGTGGGCGTCACGGATATTCAAACCGCGCAACCCAACAAGGACTTTGTTTGGTATCACGTGGCGAAGTCCGGCCTGGAAACCCTAATGCGCGCACTGGCGGTTCAATGGGCTCCCGAAGTGCGGTTCAACGTTGTTGCGCCCGGCCCCATGGATTGGCACGAGGGATGGAACGATGAGGAAAGGCGGCAGACGATTCTGTCCGGAACGCCACTCCAACGCATCGGAAGTTTCGACGAACTGGCGTCCACGGTCGCCTGGCTTGCATGCGACGCCACTTACATTACCGGTCAAGTCATTAAAATGGATGGCGGACGCAGCGTCTGGCTCAAGTAAGGAATGTAAATTGAAAACACACTTCGAATTAAACGAACTGAAACGTAATCTGGAAATCGGCTGCGCTGAAGAAGAACATGGCGTTAATCAGGAAGTCGTTATCTCCATGCGGGTTACCCTCGACGGCGACAAGGTGTTTTCGGGAGACACCTACAAGCCGCCCTACGATTATTGCGAAATGATCAAGGCGGTGGACGATGCGATCGCATCGCGCTCTCGATTTGTTCTTCAGGAAACGCTGTTCTTCGCGATAGCATCGCGGGTGCTCTCTTCACCGCTGGCTCAAGAAATCGAACTGAGCCTTCAGAAAACGCAGCGCTATGCGGACTGCCGTTCGGTTGGCATGCGGGCGACGTTGACGAAGACCGACATTCATCGGCTTTTGGACAGGTACTCGGAATAACCTACACTTTTATCAAGGCGTCTTAACCTCCGTATTCACCCGCTCCGCCTCAAGCAATCGATCCGCGATTATTTGATAAATAGGTCGAGGACAAAGGAGGCGAGAAATACCAGTAGCGATAACCGCCGCTGCAATAAGCGGTAGCGCCAAGGCATGGTTCCCGGCCATCTCCAATACGACGACGACCCCGGTGATCGGCGCTTGAAACACACCGGAAAAGTAGGCAGTGATTCCAATCAAGACAATCGCGGCGGACGGCGCATACGGCATGAGCGCCGCCACATTGGCGCCAATCCCTGCTCCCACCCCAAGCGAAGGCGCGAATAGCCCGCCAGGTATGCCGCTGAAACAAGAAAAAAATGTAGCCAACAGTTTCAGGATTGAAAACGTAAACGGCAAGCTATCCGGATTTTGGAGGAGCAATTGGGTCTCCCGTGAGCCATTGCCGTACGTAGCGCCATTGGAAAGTACCCCCAACACTCCCACGCAGAGACCGCATGCTGCCGGGAACAAAATTGGAAATGATTTCTTGAGACGGACAACCGATGCAGGAACGATCCTGGGCGATTGAACGATTCCACAACCAAAAATACCCCCAAGCAAACCGCCCACAACGCCACAGGCAAGCACCGCGCCCCAATCGGACCATGCCTGTAGCGCCACGGCGGTACGGCCAAAATAACCATACTCGCCGGCAATCGTCACAACCACGGGAACCGCGATCGCCACCGCCAGGACGGTAGCAGCGGAGGTACGGGATTCAATCGATCGGCTTAATTGCTCCAATCCAAAAATAACGCCGGTCAGCGGCGTAGTAAACGCGCCGGCCACCCCTGCGGCGCCGCCCGCCACAATCAAACTACGGTTGAGTTGAAGCTTCGACATGCGTCCCGCAGGCATGAAGCGCCCAAACGCATGCATGACGCAGGCGCCAACTTGGACCATCGGCCCCTCCCGCCCCACGGAAGCGCCGCAAATCTGCCCCAAGCCAGTCATCGCGATCTTCGCTACGGCTATCGGCAGAGATAACAATCCTTTTTGCGTGCTCAATTCAGCGGAGTTAAACGCGGCAATGGTCTGGGGAACCCCACTTCCCACCGCGGATATGAAAAATGTATTCGTGATGTAAGCGATCAGCGCGAAACCCAGAGGAGCCAACACAAGCGGCGCAAGCGGATAAACGTGAATCAATTCGCGTAAAGACCAATGCGATAATTTGCTCGTCGCAAAGAAAACGATGGCGGCGCCACCCACACAAACCGCGCCTAGAAAAAAAATAAAACATTGCCGCAAGATGTCGAACAACATTCTTCCACGTGGCCCTCCGTTGGGCGACTGGTCGTCATTCACGAGTTTTTCCTTTTATCTAGTTCGACGATGATGGGGCATATCGGCCAAGGGCCAGGATTCAGCGCGTTCGCCCCAATGCGATTGCGTTATCTATTTCCAAATTAATCGGCCGCTTTGTCAGTGTCGCTTGGCGTGCTACTTGTGCTGTCCTTGCTCCGCTTTCGCATTCACGAACAGTTTCGAATGGAATCAGCCTCCGCCCCTGCAAACTTTAACATGAAGGAAGCGCAGCGCGACGATGAGTCGATCATCGTCCGCGCCCGCCAGGGCCCGTCGGCTTCTTGATGACATAGTCCTTCCCAAGCTCTAGCCGGTCCACCATGGAGCTGAGGCGCCTAGGGGAAGCCTTAATGACAGTCGAGCGATCTTTACTCAGAAAATAAAAAGCCTTCGGAACAACGTAATCAATCTTCCCAAAATAAGTACCCTCGATGAACGTCACTCTTTTCTCATCCGCGTCTCGCTTCGTTAACGAGCCTGTGGCGCCGTACTTTTCGCCTCCTCAAAAAGTCTCTTTCCGTCCATCACAGCGCAGACCGATTGTTGTGCAAACTCGCAGCCATTGCTTCCGCTCTTCTTCAGCGCTTAATTTGGGAGTTTCCTGGGCGTCGCCTTGAGACGCGCGCAGGGTAAGGTGACTTGAGACTGTCGCTCGGGCGAATGCGCCAGACTGCGTTGCGGGATATCACGCCAAAAGATCACCGGTATCGGCGTCGAAAAATCCGGGGCGATCTCTGTTAAGTCTCGATCGATTTTTTCCAGATTCCGATCGATGTCCTCTCGTACTCCGTCAAATAAGTTTTTCCGAATGACGGGACGGTTTGTCAGCACATCTCCCGGCTCGCTTTGACGGAGTAATAGTATCCCCGGCCCAACTTTTACCGACAGATGACCTCGAGGATCTCCCGTACACTAACGTCGCGATCCCCCAGGTTTCCTTTTTGGCGGGGGGCTAAAGGGGAGTTCCGCTTGCCTATCGCCCGCTGCGATCGAGCCCCCTCTATCCATCTCAGACCCTGTCCGTCGATGCGCCTGTACAACTCGATTGATTCCGTTTCTTGTCACCTCAACCAGCTCCTTTGAATCAACCGCTGGCACATTGTTCTTATGGGTGTAAACCACTGTCATCCTATCAGGGCTGCCAGGAGTTCTGGGGCTCGCCAAGTTTGGATTCTTATCGTCCCGCCAGACCATCAAATAAGATACGTCGTCAAAGCTGGTATTTCTTGTGGCGCCCTCTCTCAATCGAATCGCACGAAAGGACTCATTGCCTTCCAGCTTTTTCCGTTGATCGTCTAACTCGAGCAGAGTCAATCTTTCGGCCGGAATGTTAAAGGTTTTCGCCACCCATGCTGTATGTTTTCGGCGCGAATGGACCTTTTGCGTGTTGATCAGTTGTTCCAGCCGCTTACGTTCCGCCTCATCCTCCGGGCCAACCAAAAAACTTTGAACTTCCCGACATTTTTTCGCCAACATTTCATGGTGTCGCCACGTCACAATTTCCGATTGATCGCTGAGTCCCTTGACCGAGAATCCCTGAATTTTCGCCGCAATCCAAAGTCTGACTTCGTCATTGTCGGTGTGTTCGCCGACGAGCTCGATCTCCTCAATCTTCGGCCGGTGTTCACGTACGCGTTCGAGCTGCAATTGATCCATCGGATTGAGGTAATCCACACTCAACTCACGGTCTGCAATAAGCTTGTCAGAAGGAAGCTTCCATGTAGTTCCCACATGCGCCTGTAGCGCCTGTTCCGTATCATATAAAGCGTCCAGCAAGGGCGCTATCCATGCCTGGCAATAATCATTCTTACACTTTTCCAGTTTCTGGTCTCTCTCCCGGTCCGCCGCCTTCACGCGTTCAATCACGTCGTCTTTAGTTAGCGGTGTGGATTCCCCTTCCAAAACAATTTCCGGTAACTGCCCGCCCGTCGATTCCGCAGTTCTAAACGTCACCTGAGCCTCAAACAATGGCATATGCGTCTCCAGGTGATCGTTGTCTACTGTATCTTGCGCTTCTTTAACGGTGGTATTGTGGCTGGGATCAAGTTTTTCTGTAAAACGAGTTTTCAGAACCTGAACCAAAACGTTGTTCCATCGCTCTTCGTTCTTAAGGAAATCCAAAAGCATTCGTAACTTCAGCTGCAAAGGGCGGAATTCCTCGTTCGGATCAGCTTCCCCCCTCAGCTTTTTTAATTCCAATTCTTCCGCTAACGTTTCGTTGGCGATTTTGAGTTTGGGCTCCAGCACTTGACTAAGCGCCTCCTCGTCTCCCCGACCATTGTTGGCGCGCGTCGCTCCCATAAGGGCGTTCCATGCGGGAATTTCTTCGTCACTCGCCCCAATCGAGCCATGTATCCCTTCGCGACGTGTATCGGGAATATCAAATTTTTCTCCAAGAACCGTTTCGACCTTAAGGAATGTTTCAGAAGACTCGCCTTGAAACGACCGTTGTTTCGTCGCCAGAATACCGATCTTTCCGATCATTTCGCGCCCTTGAGCGCCCATGCACGCACGCAGCGCCGTCAGGAGATTGCGATAACGCTTTGCTTCAAATGAATCGCATATAAAGCTCATCGCGCTAACGACTCGGCCTACATTGGCTTCACAGTTCACTGTGCCGTCTTCGCATTGCAGGAGAAGCATGTTTCGCGCATTGTCCGCCTCGCGGTCGGCAATCGGGACACCGTCCTCCAGGCGAGAAAACGCCAAAATGATTTTCGCCATTTGCCGCTCTACCAAGTCTAATTCCGGCAATGTAAGCGGGACTTTTAATACCGGATCTTCTTCACCCTTAAAGATCGCATTCACGCGCATGCACACCAACGAAAAATTCATGACGTGAAGTCGGTCCAATTGAGCCTTCTCAAGAGCAGCCGCTCGTTTTGCGCGGAGAGGTCCCAAAGTGATGGGATCTTCCGAATATTTGGCCCAATCATTTTCCGCAGCCTCTAAATTCGACCTTGTGTCATGATCAATCTGATCTAGTCGTCCTAATAAGGCATCACGAACGGCGTTGGCCGGAGCGCCCTGACTATCGCATGCCGATGAACGAAAGCCGGGATTCGACCACATTTGGTTTACCTCATCTCTTAGACTTGTATGCGCCGCGAGGTGAAGTTGGATCACTCTTTCCGGAGGTACAATCGACAAAAGAAATGGATGATGCTCAAGCTCAGCAACTTCATAAATTTCCATGAATTGCTCAGAATCAAAATCCTTCAATATTGCGCGCGCCACTTCGCGATCCAAATCGCATATAACCGCCGCTCTTGCTTGAGGATCCATGCGATCCAAGAACCCCTGTTGCGCGGCCGTCGGCGCCGTCTGGCCATTGTCGTCCCCTCGCATTTCCCAGAGTTTCCTTCGCTGATCCGTGTTTGTACGCATAACCCACTCGGAGAGTTCTTTGTTGTCCAATTCCGAAAACCATTGATCCTGTAAATCCAAGGGCAAATCGCAGATCAAACTAACGCGCTCGTCCAAGTCCAGTTCGCCCCACCAGTCGCCCCGTTCTTCGCTATCCAATTCCCTCCAGGCGCCAACCCGCTCCTCCTTGGTCATGATCGGAAGCATCTCGGCCTGTATTACCGGACCTCTCGCACGGAAATAATCCAGCTGATCCTCGCGTGTCGTCTGCGCTTTAAAAAACGCCGCCAAGACAGCTAATGGCGCGTTATTTAGCGCGCTGTCGAGTTCGTAATCGTCAACTGCGTCGCAAATCTCAACAACGTGCGCATCGTCCAAACCTTCCTCACATAAGGATTCAGCCAAGTCTTCTCCCACCGCACGCAAGATTCTAAATTTCCCCAACGCGTCCGCGTCCCGCCAGAAAGGCAGGTCGGCGTCCGCCATGCCCGATTCTCGGCCGGGCATGTTTCTCCACCAGCTATCCCGATCTGTAACGTTGAAAAGATTAACGAACAAATCCACTTTATTGTCGTGCGTAAGCGGATTCCATACCTCGACTCGTTGCTGATGCGACATCGACCCCCAACCATGAATTATTGGAGAAAGGCGCGCCCAAGTTTCTTGTTCCATATCCCCCCCTTTATTCGCTATTTCGCTTTGCGTCAGTCGTGCTATTTTTTAAGTGTCGGTTTTAATTTCGCAAAATAAAGATTCGACGCCCTGCTTGGCATTTAACATGACGCCACCAGCGTTTGAAGACAATTCGCTTATTTCGTTAACTTGGAATATCGCACATCGGTAATCCCCCACCTTCTTACTACAGGTAATGCTACCTTTGCCCTGTACTTTGGCTAAGTCACTAGGGGTCCGTCAACCCAAATTTTTCAGGAAGAAATTGATGGATTTTCTTGTCTGCCAAGGCGGGAGGAGGCGTCATAGCTGACACTATAGCAACGACGAACAATGCAGGCAGGTAAGAAAAGACGCGATTCATTCCGAAAAATTTGGGTTGACTGACCATTAGTGGTCGTCACGGTGAATTAACGGAATAAGAAATTGATGGATTTTTGGCCGCTGCGCCTTCGGCTTGCTCGAAATTGTTTTCGTCTGGTTAGGCGCGAGGAGGCGTCATAGCCGTAACTATGGCAACGACGAGCAACGCTGCCATACGAAAAAAGACGCGATTTATTCCCGTTAATTCAGCGTGACTGACCACTAGCCTTCAGTTACGCGACCGAAACTCCACGCGACTCGTCCGCGCGCGCAACTGGCCGCAACCGCCGTCCACATCTTGCCCCGCCGAATCGCGCAGTTTGGCCAGAATTCCGCGCTGATGGAGGGTTCGAACCATCGCGGTCGCCCGCTCCCACGCAGTGCGCTTGAAATCGAGATCGGGAATTGTGTTGTAGAGAATGAGATTCATGACAGCGTATTTCCCGGTAAGCAACTTCACGATCCCGTCAATTTCTTCGTCGCTGTCATTAACACCATCGAGCAAGGTCCACTGATACTGGATCGGATAATTGGTGACGCGGGCATATTGCTCACCCAGCTCCACCAGTTCTCGTGGGTCGATTCGCTGCGCCTTTGGCAAAAGCTTTTCTCGCAATGCGGCGTTAGTCGTATGCAACGACAGCGCCAAAGCTGGCTTAACGACGCCGAGCGGCAATCGTTCGAAAACGCGCCGATCGCCAACGGTTGAGAAAACAAGCTCTTTATGCCCGATCGCTCCTATCGTTCCTAACAACTCGATCGCTTCCAGCACGTTATCCAGGTTATGAGCAGGCTCGCCCATCCCCATGAACACGACCTTCTTCACAGCCCGCCGCGCGCGAGCAAGTACGACCTGAGCAACAATCTCGGCGCTGCCCAGCTGCCTCAGCAACCCTTCACGACCCGTCATGCAGAACGTGCAGCCGACCGCGCAGCCCACTTGCGTCGAAATGCAGAGACCATCGCGCGGCAGTAGCACGCTCTCCACCGTTTGCCCATCGGCTAGCGTCACCAGCAAGCGAGCGGAGCCGTCTTGCCCAACATGTTCAGAACGCACCCGCGCAAGTCCCTCCAGTTCGGTAGCAAGAGTCGGTAGCGCCGCGCGCAATGGCAAGGGAAGAAAATCCTCGGCTGGGCGCCGGCGACGCCCGCTATCCAGCGGCTGCGCCGACAACCAAGCGCGGAGCACACGTTGCTCGTGACAGGGTTTGGCGCCGTGGGAACGGAGGATATGTTTGATGTGTTCGATACGCATGACGCGGCGGATGTTAGCACCACATACCGCAAAGGCGATATACGTAAATAACTTCGAAACGACCAAGCACAGCCCATTGGAAATGCTCGGTTCTGGCTATGACGATCTCCCAAATCCACAAAATCGTGTTATCCACCACCAACAACAATCCTCGTAATTTCAATTAATTACAAATATGGCGCCCGCTGGTTCAGGACTTGCTTTCCAACCATTGAGGGGCTCCCCATACAGATCTGAAGGGATCTCCAATCGAACTGCCTGCAGCTTTCACAACGTTTCATTTAACGCTGCCGACAATTCATCCGGATTTTCTTGGAGAGTACGCGCGCTTTAATTTCGTACTTTGCCCACCGCGGCGTGAACTGGCGCCGCATGTGTGGAAATGGACCTAAATAGGTCACCGAATTCCGGCAACAATGACGTCCATAGGAAATACACATGAGAACAAAAGGCGTTGTCGTACTTTCTCTCCACGGTGAAACCGCGTGCACGCCAAAGGGAGAATGGCGTGAAAGGGAGTTAAAACAGGAGCTGTCCGAAAACACATTAGCGCTTTCCCTCAAGATGCAAAGCCGCGCGCCGGAAGACTCGCCAGACGCGCAAGAAATATTCTTGCAAGACATTGTTTGGAGCGCCAAAGACCTCGGTTTAAACGAACAGACCCCACGTCATGGCGACTTCTATCGCCAGGAACTCCCGAAGATGCCTGCGCCGTCTGAAGAATTAATAAGTGAGTTGAATACCTTTTCAAACAAACTCAACTCACCGATCGATGAAACAGGACTGTATTTGATCGTGCATTACGAGAACGATAAATTTTCCAATTTATTTAAAGGTAAAGCGTTGGCCGAGTATGTTAATGCGCTCGGAATTACGCCGGCCGAGATCAATATTCTGGCTTGCAATGCCGCGCGATACGAAGAAAACGAGGTGAAGGAATTTCTTAAGCATTTAAAACTTGAACCCAGGCCGCGATTGTGCATCGGTTACAAATACCCGGTCACTGTGGACCCCTATGAATTCGATGCAGATACAAGAAGAAAAATGCATCTTCCCACCGCCGCGGATGAGAGCGCCGTCGGCAGAAAGCTATTTAGACCGAAACGAGAAGGGCAAGATGAACAATGGGCGCCTAAATCGGAAGTCGATAACGAATATAAGCGCTTTTATATTCCAGACCCCAATAGCGACGGCTATATCGAAGTGTCACGCGACGAGTATCTTCGTGCGGGGATCGAAACGACTTCACCGATTATCACCTTGTTGCGCAAGGCCCTGGGATTACCTAATGACAACGATGTAACCACGAGGCCTGCGGACAAAACCGTTAAACGTTGCAAGCTCGTTCATATTGGCGCCGAAGAACTATTTTTTCATCCGATCCAAAAAAACGACGGGGGAAGACTACCTCCATCCAACGAAGTTCTTTCCCTATCACGAGAACATTTGTCCGGGATTAAGTTTGAGCAAATCTCCCTAGGCGACGAATTCGAAATAATGAATAGAAACGGGACATGCAAAGCCGCTCCCAGAGGGCTGGGTGCACTTCAACGACTAACATCGAATCTTAAATTTAGCATCCCATCAGTGGAGCCCTTCGATACATCGGAACTTCAAGCATCCGTGGAAAACTGGCGCCACACTCTGAATAGATGGGAAGACGAGTTGGGCGCGTTGGCAATACGATGGAACCAATGGAAGATCAGTTATGCGCCTTTGAGTGAGGCTCTGACAATGACAGTCCTCGCCATTGAATCGCAGTTGGCGGAAACGCTTTCCGAGGTAAGGGGGCCCTTTCTACACGTGGACTTACTTGAGAAAGCGCTTTTGGAGTTGAGAGAATCTCCCGATGACAGCGATAAAGAGGAAGCCATCGAAGTGGGGAGGTCGGCGCAGGACGTCTTTGTTTTGGTGAAAACATTGGCCGACGAGACGTTACCGAAACTCCCAGAACAATTAGCGATGCTCCTCCCCATCGATGCGGATCTCTCGAAAAAAATAAAAACGGCGATTAACGCCATCAAAACCCTACCAGCCGGCGGCGCAAAGCAAATGGTCGACGATTACCTGGATAAGCTGTCCAATGTTTCCACCGAAGATCGAAAGCATTTTTTGTTGCAATCACTTGAGATGGATCCGTTTCAACTATACGAGTATGTCTATGAGAGGTCAGAGCCGAAAACAAATCAACTTCGTGCAGCGGCGAAAATATGGAGGAAAGAGCAAGTCGTCAACAGGCTGCTTGAACGTCAAAATGAATTGCCTTCAGATTTCCTGCGTGAATGCAAGGCAAACAATTTGCGCGGCCTGCTGACCGATTATGCAGGAGCCCTGGCGGACAATCAGCTTGTCTACCTTGTTCAGGCTGATGATGACGATTTAATGGCGAAAGCATCCGGTCCACTCGATAGCTTTTTGCGTTACAAACGAAATGAGACGGAAACCGCATTAGTTGAAACGCTTGACGCAGCGTATCTCAAGTATGTCCAGCCCGCAGCGCTCTTTGAGTTCCTGAAAACTAAAACTTTCGATGATCTTCTTGATTACGATACGCTCCGTTCAAACGATCCAAGTGAATTCTTGACTGCAATTAGAACCAGTGGTGGCCTTGATACCTTTCTTAGTACATCTCCGTCAGAGCGTGTTATCACCGATATTAGTAAAGTCGAAGCCGATCTGCAGTCAAGAATAAAGCTCGTGAGCGATGCCAATGGAAATGCACACGCGGAACTCGTAACGAGTTACATAAATGGCGTGCGAGGTGACAAAGATCCAATGTTGCTAACGGCATTCCTAATCGATACACAAGAAAAACGCCCGTTTGACGTGTTGGAATATGTCGCCAACCGCCAACCACATCCGCAGCAAGCGAATATGGCGCAGCTGAAATCGGAATGGCGACGGGCTGAGATCGCCAATACGCTGCAACAATACCTTCATGCCCTGCCCGTGCAAGAACTTAATGGGTGCGCCGTTACCGATGTCGCCAACTTGCTTCAAGAGTTTGCCCTTGGCATGAATGACGATGAATCCCACTTGCTGTTACTAGAGCGACAAACTCCGTACGTGTTTTTAAACGCAGTCGAGCGACCGTTAACCTCTTTCGTAAACGACAGGTTTCACCGCTTCGTGAATATATTGACCGATGCGATTGTCCAGAAGTGCGACCATTTAGTGGAGTCCAGTGTAATCAGAGACTACTTGCAACGGCAGCCGCTGGGTCGCATCGAGCAATTTCATGAGAGTCATGACAATGACGCGAACAATTTTTTGGAGGCGATCGTTCAGGACGAAGCGCTACTCACTCATTTGAACGCACTGCCGGCCGAGAACGTCATTACGCCACAAGGGAATCGTCGGCTTGGCAAGCGACTTAGCATGCAGCCAGTCGAAAACCATGAACGGTCGACAATTGAAAATTACATGCGTGGCCTCAACACCATGAGCAAAGTGCGATTTGTTATCGCGACGACCTACATGGGGCCCTTTGAGGTTCTGGAGCACGTAAACGCCGCCAAACCGCAACCGGAAGCAAGGGTGGCTCAATGGCGAGGAAGATATATTCACGAGCGTTACACGAAATTGCGAGACCAGATAGCCGAAAACCTTCCCGACATGCCGCCTCGTCAATTGAATATCACGGTCAGGACCATTCTCGACAAAACAGAATCCGCTACTTTGCTGCAATGGGCGAATCAGGACGATAACGCGTTACTGAACACCCTTAAAACGTCGATTGAAAATCATCAGCGGGAAAGCTCCCGGATAACGCCCAGTGCGGGTCCACAAACGTCATCCCGATCACGACAAGTACAAGCGCCTGTTCCGGTAGAACCAGCGACGCTTACGGATACGCTACAGAATCAATTGTTGGAGGTGGCGCAGCGGTATGGCTGGTCGACAGTCGAGCGCCCACTCACGATACTTCAAGGCCACCTTAAAAACCCTGACTTTAAAGCATTTACCACTGTAACCGCCGTTGCTCAGCACAATGATCCCAACGGCGGCGGTCACACCATCTTCCTCGTCGGGGAAGCCCAAAAAGGGCCGAGTTACCTGGAACGGCGAAATCAACCAACATGGGTTGTTTACCCAAACAATAGCCTTCCCGGCGCATTTTCCTATGAAGCAGGAAAGCGGTACATGATAGGTCCTAAGGGAAAACTTGCTCCTTATGTATCAAACCAAGCAGGGAATGCTCCCTCGACACAGTCAAGGCGATAACATAAAAGGGGATAGGCGCTTTGGAAATGTCGCCGACACTCAACGGCCAGTGCGTTTGATATAAGATTCACCGATGGACAATCTTAGCCACTCGGTAGTGGGCTTGGCGTTCGGCGAATTTATTCACCGAACCATGCCGTCGGAACATAACGAACAATCTCAAATCACACGGCGACGCCTGCTCTTAACATCATGCTGGCTCGCCAGCAATTTTCCCGATCTCGATCTTGTTCTTAAACCCCTTATAGCGCCGCCTCTCGGGTACCTGCTTCACCACCGAGGGCACACGCACACGTTGCTATACGCAATTCCACAAGCCCTGATGCTCTTTGCATTGATCTGGTTATTGTGGCCAGCAGCGCGTCGACTGGTTAATGAAAGCGCGACCGCTCGTACGGGGCTTGCAATATCAGTAGGCGCGGGCTTAGGTCTGCACATCCTCATGGACTACTTGAATTCCTATGGCGTCCACCCCTTTCACCCGTTCGACTCGCGTTGGTTCTATGGGGATATGGTGTTCATTTTGGAGCCGTTCTTTTGGGTCGCATTCGGCGTTCCGCTTGCCATGATGGCGCCCCGTCAATGGCTAAAGGGCATACTGATCGGGGGGCTCGTTTGCAGCCTGATATTTTTTACGGTGAAAGGGTATCTATCCTGGCCCTCGCTGGCTGCGCTCGTTATTACGGCGATGACGCTCGCCTGCCTCCAATGTAAAGCCGGCGTTCATGGACGGAGCGCTTTGGTTCTAGCCGCAATCCTCAGTGTTGGGTTTATAGGCATACAACGCCTCGCGTCCGATCATGGCAAACGCGAAGTAGCCCAGCATTTGAGGAACAACAATCCGGCAACCCACGTATGGGATACGGCGATGACGCCGTTTCCGTCAAACCCTTTGTGCTGGATTTTCATTTCGATCGACAGCAACGAAGGCGCGGACCGCTATCGATTGCGGCGCGGCATTTTAAGCTTGGCGCCAAAGATATCGCCAATCGAGAAATGCCCCGCCAGCCTCGCCCACGCGTCTGCGCAAAAAGAGGCGACACCGGAAATTGCCTTATATTTTGAGCAAGAAGTAAGCCTCAGCAATCTACGTAAACTAGCAAAAACCAATTGCCATGTGGAAGCGTGGTTACGTTTTGCTAGGGCTCCCTTGCTCAATCAGGCTCGCCTATGGGATCTACGATTTTCGCCCGACCCGAGAGAAAACTTCACCACGCTAGAACTGGAAGACTTCGAAAACCGCGAATGTTCACCACGTATTCCTGGCTGGGGTTTTCCACGGGCGGACTTGCTGGCTCCTGCCGCCGTGAAACAATCCACTTCACGGGACGATGCACATCAGAGTTCCCCTAAATAATTATGAACCGCCGTCGCCGCAATCGCCCCATGGCCGGCGGCAACACTTATTTGATTCAACGCGCTGCATAAATCACCCACCGCATACAGTCCCGGCGCCGACGTTTGGCAATGTTGGTCCACCAGCACCGCCCCGTCCTCATCACAAGTTGCGCCCAAGGTTTTTCCCAGTTCAGATCTGACTTGGCATCCAAGCGCGGCATATATGGCGCCGAACTCTAGAACGGCGCCATTACCCATTTCCAAGCCACGGAACCGATCCCCTTCGGTATTGAATCCACGCACCGGTTCCGTAATGACTTTAACGCCATTACCTAAGCGCTCAAGCTCCGCTGCAACCTCCGCCTCGAACGGTTTACCGAGGGTGACAATAGTGATCGCCTTCGTATAGGTCAGCAAAAATCGCACTTCGCGCACGGCATGCATTCCGTCACCCAGCACTGCGATTGTTCTGTCGATGACTTCGTATCCGTCGCAAATCGGACAGTGCCGAAGATAGCCTTGCATCGTCGCAACGGTCGAACCAAGGAGAGGCGGCTCATTGTCAACGACACCCGTCGCGAGAATTACCGTACGCGCGCCGATAACTTCGTTTTTGTAGCAAACCTCAAAAAGGACGTCGGCTTTCGAAATCGATTGCACATACGCGGGAGTCACTGAAACGCCGAATCTCGCCGCCTGGTCCCGAAGACGACCCAAAAGCGCTTTCCCATTCACGCCATCTGGAAACGCCGGATAATTGTGAGACCAAGGGATCAACGAAGCTCGGCTTTGTCCCGTATCCAGCAAAACGATTTTTCGCCGAAAGCGAGCCAGATATATGGCTGCTGTGAGCCCCGCCGGACCGGCTCCCACAATTGCACAATCCACTTTGTTGCGTACCAAACCGCTTGCATCTATTTCATTCATTCAGGCCATCTCAGTAAGATTCGACTCAGAGCGAGTAAGGCGCATTTTTTCGCCTGCGTTGGAAACGCGCCTCACCTTTTCCTCCAGGCAAGGTGCTCTAAACATTACGACGCCTTCTTGTATCTCACGCAACGAACCCACTCCTCGATGAAGAGCAATGTAATCCCGAGCCCCGCCGCGCTCACAATTGACGTATACCAGATAGGCAATGGAACTTCCTTGGCGGCGATAGCGAAGTCAGCGCGCTCGGCGCCCGCGCCAACGAGCGCAATAAATTGTCCCCAGTACAAGCTCGCCAACATCAACAAGCCCGTCAACGGAATGATTTCCTGAACGCCATGAATCATTTGCTCAAACGGCAAAATCTCCCGACGAGAATACGTGTATTTCAGATCAATGTAGGCGGTAATCTGATGCACCAACAATGCAATGCCGCTCAATAAGAAAAATGCGGCATTCACACGCAGGAAAAGTGCGGCGAGAATCGGTATCGCCATCTGAAGGATTGACGCAATATGCAATAAAGACTCAAAAGCGCCCGCGTTTTTTTCTATTTGCGTTTTTTTATGAAACAACCAATCCGCAACGCCGGCAAGCAGCCAAAGAGGCAACACCACGTACATCAGCAAAATCTGTGTTGGGCTAAACATCTGAGCTGGGCGGCTTACGGAAGTATTTATTCTCTGTTCTATGAGTGCTTTGCTGACGCTTTGTTCCTTTGTCTCATCGCGGTATGCCTGCAAAGCCCGACATTTGGCCTCGGAAGCCGATCTCTGGATCAGCGTCAAAACCAATTAACGCCACATCCCAGCACGCGGCATTAGCCCGCGGAACATTTTCATTTTTAAAAAATCTAAAGTCTTGTCGAGTTGAAAGGAGGTATTGATCATGGACACGAAACTACGCCTCAGGCGATGGCAAGATTGGGGTAATTTAGTCCTCGGCGTTTGGCTGTTTCTTTCGCCTTGGCTCATGCAATATCCCTCCGATACGCTTAGCGCCACTTGGAATGCTCATATTGTCGGCGCGGCGATAGTTCTCTTTTCGGCGCTTGCCGTCTATATGCCAAGGATATGGGAGGAAGGTCTTAATGTCGTATTGGGCATCTGGACGATTATTTCGCCCTGGGTCCTCGGATTTTCTGATTACAGAAACGTGACCGCGAATGCGGTTATTGTTGGCGTTCTCGTAACGGCTCTCGCCGCCTGGGCGATCATGCACGACAAGTCATTCGCAAAAGAACGGCTTGCGTGATCGTTATTCGTCATTTTGATTCTGCCCCTAGCCCTGCTCTTTCCGGCAGGGTTTTTTTCGCCTCGCTACGCCGAGCCAATAACCCATTAAGGAATTAATGGCTAATACGACGATCGAGAAACCAAGCGAGCAAGGATCGGCTATTGTCGCGGTTGGCGCCTCCGCCGGCGGCATCGACGCCTTGAGGAGATTGGTTTCCCAATTACCCGCCGACTTCCCTGCCCCCCCTCTTTGTTGTCCTTCATATGTCGCCAGACGCCACCGGCGAGCTGCTGGTCCGCACGTTGAATCGACACGGCGGACTTCCCTGTACGCAAGCATGCAACGGAGAACAATTCAAAAGAGGCCGTATCTATGCGGCGCCTTCGGATCATCACATCATGATCAGCGGCGACAAGATTCTGATTACCAAAGGCGCGCCGGAAAACCGATCGCGGCCAGCAATTGATCCATTGTTCCGTTCCGCCGCAGTAGCCCACGGCAACAGAGTTATCGGAAAGCCAATCCCCAAAGACATTGCAATCGAAGCGCGAATCGCCGAGCGAGTCTTGAGCGATCTGCCCTCGGTCGAAGCGCTCGGCGAACAGGCGCCCTTTAATTGCCCGGGTTGTGGAGGCGTCTTGTGGAGGGTGGGCAAAGGAAAATCACTGCGCTATCGCTGCCATACCGGTCATGCTTATACGGCGGCAGTCCTTTGGGCTGAGCAAACAAACAAAATCGATGAAACGCTGTGGGTTGCGCTGAGGATGTTCGAAGAGCGGAGAAATCTGCTCATGACAATGGCCGAAACCCAAAGCGGCGGCGCCTTACAATCATCCTTGGATAGGGCAAAGCAGTCCGAGATTCATATTCAGCGCATCAGGGACATGTTGATGTCGAGCGACAACGGAAGCCGCGATGCGCCTTAGGAAACGAAAAATTAGGGCAACCCGCGATAGTTCACGCAATTTTTGAAAATTAGAGCTGACTTACTCCTTTATTCAAACGAAACGATACGCGCCCCCCCAGAAAACGCCGCCCAAAACCCTCATTCGCGCGACTCAAGCGCCGTCTTGATCTTCTGATCCGTTTTGTATTGGCTTAGCGCATAGACCGACCAGATCGCCGCCGGCAACCAGCCGATAATCGTCAGCTGAAGAATGAGACAAATAATGCCGGCGATTGGTCGACCAATGGTGAAGAATTGCAACCATGGAAGGATAATGGCGAGAATGAGACGCATGGGTTTCTCCGAAATAAAGTGATTAAGGAACCTCTGATTAAGTGTCGCGAGCGAGCCGAACATGAACCGAGGAACGGAGGCGTACGAGTAGTACGTTGAGTACCGGAGGTTCATCTTCGGCTCGCGCAGTAACTTAATCAGAGGTTCCTTAGGGAAAATGATGTACGACTCCACAGTTCAGTTGTAGGATCGGCGGAGCGAGAGCGTATCCCAACACGCTCGACGCGTCACCCAGTTTTACAACGCCCCTCCCCCTTTAACGACCACGACTAACGTAAACCAAATGGCCGCTCAATATCGAGGTGATGCAGTACTCAGTTACGGCGTTCTCCGAAGCGCCTCCGAAGTGTTCAAACGCGACGCTCGCCTACCCGCGGTGATGTCGTTATTCTCATTGATGGAAGCCGTCGTGTTATACGAGCGGCTCTGGTATCTGCCGTTGGGTGACCCTGGCTCAGCCTCCGCCTCGCGGTTTGAAATTTGGGATGCGCTTCAAACCCAAAAGCTGATTTCATCCGCTCCCGAGGCGCTCTGGAGCAACGATTCCCGCACCCGCAAAGCAGCGGCAAAGGACTGGAACGATAAAATAACGTTAGTGGCGCCGGCGCCGACATACACCCATATATCGCAACAGGAGCTGCTTCAAAACACATTCAATCACGCCCTCAAGACCATTGCTTGGGTCTATGCCGATATGCGTCCCCCAAAAG
>DATLHW010000374.1:0-2237 GCA_035539675.1 Burkholderiales bacterium
GCTCACTGACCACGGCTTCGCCCAAGCACTGGCAAGAGTGGCTGACATGGGCCACGACACAATCTCAGACGACAGGCGAGTGGTGGGATGTCGGACAAAGCGATGTGGAGTCGCTGATCTCCACGCATCAATTCTCAGCGAAACGCGCGTTGAGCGAAGACGCCATCGAAGTCACTTTGCAGCAACGTGATCGCAAACGCGTATTGTCGCTACCGTTGCCGGACGAGGAACCCTCCCTCCGACTTCTGCGCGGCGAGTTCCTCATGAAAGCCAATCCATCGGCGCACCAAGTGCATGGCGATAAGTTCTCCCTTAAACAACCACCGCTCATTACGTCGAATGGCCGCTATGTCGCAGCAGCATTGTTGAGCTTTGGCGCACACGTATTTTCAATTCCCGAATCGCCGGACAAGCGCTCAAAGCATCACCGTCATTGCAAATGGTCCGTGCATGGCAGTTTCGTCGCCGGCGCGATGAGCGGAAAGAAATTTGGCGGATTGGTCGGAACCGACTCGCATCTTTTCTTTTGGCAATTGGACGGCTTTAACGCCATTCCTCGACCACCACCGGAACGCTTTTCGGCGCCACCCGGATTGGCGCACTGGCTCCCCTGTTTTTGGATCAAGGCAGACGACGCCCATCGTGTGTATGTACTGGACACGTTAGGCAATCTTGTTTTCTGGGTGAATCGGAAAGCCGGCGCTGACATGCAGCAGTGGCCTGGCTCAACATATACGCTTGCGCAGCAAGTAATAGGCGTCGCGCAGGTGGACCAGAATTTCATCGTTTACGCGCGCGCGGAAAATACGCAGCTTTGGGTTGAAGTGATCAATCCTCGTGGCGTATCGGAACACACTTATATGATCCCGTTACGTAGTGCACCGATTCGCGCTTATTTCTCTGGCGGCTCACGCTGGCTTTCGAAGCGAGGCAATTGGGCAGTAGAAACGACGACCGACGAGGATTCCAATCAAGGCGGGCAACGCTGGCGCCTGTATGAAGGCGTGGGAAACATCGGTGACTTCATCTCGCGGGAAGTCGAATTGCCTTCAAACTGGGAGGTTTATGGCCTGATCCGGGACATCGCGGCGTCCGAACCAAAACCTGCCCTGGTAGCGTTGAAGGCGGATCGCAAATCGCTGATCCTCATATCCGCTTCGGGAGTGGAGCCGCTATATGTTGCGGCTGACCGGATCTCGGCAATGAGCGTGAGCGCAGGCAGCAACTTGCTAGCCATGGTTACGGAAGATAGGCGGTTGACTGTCTTTTCTCCGGCGCATAGGACAATAATGTTATCCGTAATGAGTGGCGAGGAATAAGAAAGGCTTTCGTAGGAAATGTATTCACGGGTCATTCATGTTCGCCATTAGAGGACTCTCGCATTGATTGGCAACATTCGCCATCCTCATCTTACCGGCCGACAATTAATCGCCGGTCTATGGTTTCCCTCGAACTCGCACTCCGAGCAAGAGACAAGGAAACAAGTTATCCCTGTGTGGCAATCCGGCGCGACGTTATTTCGCTTTCCACAAGGCAATCTCCTAAAGCTCCCTAAAGCCCGCTTATCCGACTGCGAGGCATTGCCGGGATGGCCTCTGCGCCAACTTGGTGAATCTTTGGCAAGCGCCCCATTCACAAAAAGCGAGCAGATGGAACTTCCTCTTGCGGATGTATGGTTGGTCGTCGGCGCGAAAGTGACGCCGCTTCATTTCAAAGACGCTCAACAAATAGACCCTGCCGCTTGGATTGAGCTCGATGGATATGCGCTATACGACACCAATGACTACTCCGCATCCATTGAGCCGCCCCCACTGGCGACCATACACAAACGAGACGTAAGAGAAGTGCTCGGCGACGCCGTACCGCCGCCGAGCCAAGAACGTTCGGCCTTTCTCATGAGATTGAAAGCGCAACGAGCGGTCTCTCCTTCCGCGTCGAAAACATCATCGTCGTCGAACGATGTCAGCGGCGTCTTCGGCGCCCTCGCCGCCATTCTCGCACCATTGCTCCAGGCGTTCGGTAGCGCATCCGGCCCGTTGCGACCTCAGAGCAATGCGGGAAACATTCCTGCTCGACGAGAAACGGACGTTCGCCCACAACGATGGCGAGAATGGCTTTCCCGAGTCGCGGTTATAACGCGAGTATCGCGTTTGCTGGGATGGCGAAATGCCGCCTATCTACGCCGAATGTTCAAGCTCTTCGACGACGGCGATATCCGCGAAGCGCTGCGTCACGCC
>DATLHW010000375.1:0-2946 GCA_035539675.1 Burkholderiales bacterium
GGCGTTTATTTGATTTTTGTTTAACTTTCATTTGATTAGATATTATTCTTCTCGTGTTTTAGAAGGTTGGCATTCCTGTTGCTCTGCAATATATCGAAGCGATGTTGATTCGATGGTAATTCCAGGTAAACAAACGGAAGCTCATTTCTTGGGAGAAAAATAATGCTAAGCGTTTCCGCAGAACTGAAGATTATGATTACAGCCGCTTGTTCGGCCGCGTACATCGCCGCAGCCGCATCCCCAACCGAATCCTATGACAGCGTTTTCGATCAATCCAACATGGTGATCAACGCGCTGGGTCTTGGTCAATCCAAGGAGGCATTGGCTAGCCAGTGCGTATCCGATTTGACCAGCAGCAAACGCTTCGACGGCGAACTCCTGAAAAAAGCCGAGCCTCGCCTTCGCGCCGCTTTCGAGAACGTCTGCGCAATCGCATACAGCGGCAAGAAGGGGTATGACGCTGCGCTTTTTCTGATGTACCCGCTTAGCGACGCGGCTAAAAGCGCCGGTAACGACGTGCTGGCTCGGGCTGCCGAACATATCATCGAGCTGCGTCACGGGCCAGACTATAGCGCTACGCGCTAGTGGTCGAAAGCCTCGCGCCAATAGAGCGCTTTGCTAGCGGTTTTATGTCGTACGCATAAACACGCTAGGAAGCGCTCTATCCATTTCGATTGCTCTTAAATCGTGGCAGTTGGCCAAGTTCGCGTAAAAGCAATTACAATGGATCGGTCTTTTCCTGCTTTGTATCGCGTCATTCCATTTCCACATCGATCTTCATGCCGACAAGGTGGGCGATTGATGTGGAAATGGAATTACAACCTCAGGGACTTGATCGCTCGATGCCTTGTGAACTTTGCGAACAGACCGGCGGCGAGCTTCTATGGCGCGATGAATTTCTGCGCGTTGTTCTCGTCGCGGACGCCGACTATCCCGGGTTTTGCCGCGTTATTTGGTCTCAACACGTGAAGGAAATGACCGACCTTCCGCCTCCTCATTGTAGGCATCTCATGTCTGTCGTATTCAGCGTTGAGAGCGCTCTACGTTCCGTGCTTCAGCCCGACAAAATCAACCTTGCCAGCCTTGGCAATCAGACACCCCACTTGCATTGGCATGTTATTCCACGCTGGACCACCGATCGCCATTTCCCCAGTCCCATCTGGGCGCAGCCGGCCCGTGCTGCATCGGCGCGAATGGACGCAACGACAAAGCTTGAACAGTTGCGTCAAACGCTCGCAGGGTCCCTCTCCAACCTTCATCCCTAACGACGCCAAGATGACCGCCATGCTTGACCTGACCCCACCCAATCTGCTGAACCAAACTTCCCTCCCGTTCCGCGACGCTCGTGGCTGCAAGGAATGGTTAGCCACCCTGCCGTTGACCGATGTGACGCGTGCGCATAATGCCCTGGGAGAGGTGATCGATAGCCTCAACCTCACCGAGTTGCCGGGCTTCGAGCGTTTAAAGATCATGGAGCTATTGCGCGACAAAGTGGCTTTCTTGCAGGAGTCCCTGGTCGACTTGTTCGCGGGTAAGCCATTGCCTTTATCGAACCGAGCCCTGGATGCCTGGGAAAGCGTGGCGACGCTGTGGCAGGCGATGGAGTTGGGATATCGTTATTGCTTGCGAGTCGCCGCGAACAATGATGCGGAGACCGCCAAACATTTCCCTCTCATCATCGAGCGGTCCTTGCGTTACACCGGCCTGCAGGTGTTGTATCACGGGCTTGTTTATCGCGATGCGCCCGAACGATTGCTGCGCGATCTGCATGCCCTTTTTAATTTCGCGGAAAAGCGCGGCGTGGCCCATGTCAACGTCAAAGACAGTCTCGACGGACATCGCGGCATTACAACGCCGGCCCAGATTTATGTGCGCGCCTTGTTAGTCGCCGCGTCGCATTGGTCCACACTGACGACAAATGAGTTGGCGGCTGCGGACATGCTGCTGAAGAAGTGGGCATCCAAGGTGATTATTTCCCGTATTCCACCGGAAGGCGCTCCGGCGGTCTTTCGTTGCACAGACCTCGCCAAACCCGTCGGACTTTGGGCGCCAACCGGTAGGCCGGCGGAGGGCGGCACATTAATATTTCTGGACCTCAAGGAACTAGCGGACAGCTTGCGCCGCCGGATTCGCAAGCTGTCCGCCGGCGCATCGTGGAGCGAGTTGAATCTGCCGCCCATATTCGCCCAAGTGCCGGTGACCAGCCTCTTGAATCATTTGTATCAAGCGTGGTGCGAAACCATGCCCGCCGAGGCGCGCTTACAGCCTGTCAGAGAAGACTGCGAAGTGGCTAGTGGTAGTTTCGACATCTTTTACCACTGCTTGGCCGGCAAACCGTTCGAACCGCCTCGGCATACGGAAGATGTCGGCGGGTTGGAAGCGCAGCAACTTGCCGTGTTTGGCAGGGTGACGGGTAAGGTTTCTCTTGAAACAAGCAAGGAGCCTATTCCGTCTGAGGCATGGAAACTGGAAGGCGTCTCTTCCACCGAGGTGGCGTTGCGGCGCGCTTCAAACAGCAAGATCTCGCTGAGCCTTCAACAGTTAATCGCTTACCGTAAACCGGGGCAATCCAATTATGCGTTTGGCGTCATTCGTGGGCTCAAGGACCATGGCGCGGAAGGTTTGGTCGCGGAAGTGCTTAGCTTTGCTGATCGGCCGGAGCCGGTCACCTTCCGAAGCAAGGACGCGGCCTTCACGCCCGCCGTCAAAATGAAATCGGTCGAGGGGGCAAATGTCAGTCTCTTGCTTCCGCTGGGCGTATATCAGCATGGCAAGGTGCTGGAGGTGCGCGCCGAGGTCATACACATGTATCGACTAACGGGGTTAACGCGGCATGGGGCTAATTTTGATTGGGTGAGTTGCGAGCCCTTGTAGGTGATTCGAGTCCTGCATAAGGCGATTTCCGATAATAAACATGCCAATCAAATCGCGTCTTTCTTCGCCTGG
>DATLHW010000376.1:0-4873 GCA_035539675.1 Burkholderiales bacterium
CCATTCCTCCAGTCGAGGATCGTCCCAGTCACGCTGGTTGACGCGATGAGCGGTCGGATATTGATGCTCCCACAACGTTTGCCAGTGGCTCGGGCCGCTATTGTGCAAGCCGGGAACAATTAGGATTCGAACGCTCATGGCTGTGTTCCGGTGTGGATGCGCGGGTTGTTACTTATTTACGTAAACCTGATTGAATACGCCGTCATCCGAAATAGATAATTGGATGGGGTGAATGAAGTTTATTGAGTCGGCGCTCATTTGAAAAATGACAAAAGCTCACTTGCTTATCCAAGCCACGCATTTGGGAATGATTGATAAGGTGTTACGTTTAGTACAGGTCCCGAACAGCGTTGCTATATTTCCATCAGAATTCCATCTTGAATGCTCAGCCTTGCGAAACTGACGCGACAAGCCAAGCTCGACCGCGTTTAGAAAAACCAATGCTCGCACAGCTCTTTATGTGAATGTCGTTGATGTTCCCGGGAAGTCCAAAGAATCTGTGAATTTCGTGGCATAACGATTGCTGTACACCTGCTTCTCTAATGAAATTGCAGAAGGCAGGGACAATGTTTATTACTTCGTCATCTCACAAATTCCAACGGCTCCGCCTATCGAGCTATTTACGGCGATAACTGCATTGAAGACTCTCAAGCGCGACCGTAACCACTGCAAAAAGCAGATTCTTCGCTGGCGCTCAGAATGACAATTTAACTTGTGTGGATACCCATGCCATCAAGAGAGAGAGCGTATTGTGGCCACTTGCCTTGGGTGCATCCAGATGCGCAGGAGAGGAGGGCTGGCGGGGAGTAAAATGCACTTACCGAACAAGACTGGGCGGCGCCTGACTTCCATATCGCGCCCGCCAATATCGTTCGGCGCAATGATAGCGTAGTCGCCAAAAGAATCGCACTTGTGGCGCTCGTGGGCAAACAGGGGAGCTTCTTGATTCGCGTTGCGGCTGAGCGATGAACAACACGCTTTTTGATTCTATTTCTCGCACTTCATGAACACTATGCATGTACTTCGACCAATCCGCCTCATCATCTTCGCCATTGCGGCCTCGCTACTGCTTCCGCTTGCAGCCGCGCATGCCGCATCGAATCAAGCGGCCACGGATCAAGTTCGCGCCGAACTTATTGCTTCGGTCGACGCAATCCAGCCAGGCGAGCAAATATTGGTTGGCGTCCATCAACGCATCATCCCTCACTGGCATACCTATTGGCGCAATCCCGGCGATTCCGGATTAGCCACGACGATTGCGTGGGATTTGCCAAAAGGCGCAGTTGCTGGCGACATCCAATGGCCGACTCCCACTCGCATCAAGCTTGGCCCCATCACCAATTACGGTTACGAAAACGAAGTCACGTTGCTGACGCCCATTAAGGCGCCGGACGACGCGAAAGCTGGCGATGCGTTTCCAATTCACGCCAAAGTGAATTGGCTGGTGTGCCAGGAAATTTGTATCCCGCAGGAAGTTGAACTCAGTTTGCAGTTGCCAGTTGTCGCCGCGGGCGAGCTGAGCGGAAATGGCAGTCCGCTGATCGACAAGGCGCGCGCCAGTTTGCCAATCGCCAGTCCTTGGCCGATCAGCTTCGAGCATGACAAGGATGGCATGTCGTTGAAAATTGCGGGCGCCGAACTTCAATCGAAGAATATCAAGGACTTTTGGTTCTACGCTGAACAGTGGGGAAAGATTGCTCATGGCGCAGCTCAATTGCGTGAAGCGCAGGGCGACGCCATCGTGCTCAAGCTCCAACCAGGCGAGACTCCTGCAAAGTCAGGCGAGCAACTGAGTGGCGTATTGGTGGTCACCGAGGCCGTAGGCAATGAAACCGTTTCACGCGGGTTTCTAGTTAACCGGGTAGCCGATGTCGTCGCGACAACGGCGGCGAAGACGGAAGCGTCTCGTATCGGACTGGCCTCTGCGCTTCTGCTGGCCTTGTTGGGCGGCGTGATATTGAACCTGATGCCGTGCGTGTTTCCGATTCTCTCGATGAAGGCGTTGTCCTTGTTGAAGAACGCGCATCAAGCGCCGCTTCAAACACGCTTGCACGGGATTGCCTATACCTTGGGCGTGCTCGCGAGTTTCGCGTTGTTAGGCGTGCTGCTCATTGTGTTGAAGGCAGGCGGCGCGCGTATTGGGTGGGGTTTTCAGTTTCAGTCGCCCGTATTTGTATTGGCGGTGGCTTATTTGATTTTCGCGGTGGGGCTGAGTTTGTCCGGCGTATTTTCTGTTGGTGGATCGGTGATGGGCGTTGGCTCGTCCTTGGCTGATCGCCCCGGTTATATCGGCAGCTTTTTCACCGGAGTGCTTGCGACCATCGTCGCCACGCCATGCACTGCCCCCTTCATGGGCGCCGCGCTTGGCTATGCGTTAACCCAACCGCCAGCAGCGTTGATGGCGGTGTTTTTGAGTTTGGGATGTGGCGTGGCTTTGCCATATTTGCTAATCAGCACTTGGCCAGCGTTGCAGCGTCGTTTGCCTCGTCCCGGCGCTTGGATGGATAAACTTAAACAGGGCTTGGCGTTCCCAATGTACGCTACCGCGGCGTGGCTGGTCTGGGTGTTGGCGCAACAAGCCGGCGTCAATGCGATCGCCATCGCTTTGGGAGGCATGATCGCCATCGGCTTTTCCGCGTGGCTTTATGAAACCACTCGAAATAGCGGGGTCATTGCGAGGCGAAGCGCGGCATCTGTGGCGTCAATTGCATTGGCGACGGCGTTGATCGGTGGCTATATCGGGCTGAAGGCTATTCCCCCAGATGGGCCTCGGCATTCAGCCTCCACATCCGAGGGTAATAACTGGGAGTCGTATTCGCCCGAGCGTTTGCAAGCATTGCGAGCCGAGGGCAAGCCGGTTTTTTTGAATCTTACCGCTGCGTGGTGCATCACTTGTCTCGTCAACGAACGAGTCGCATTAAGCGAGCGTGCGGTGCTGGACGCCTTCAATAATTCGGGCATTACATACCTGAAAGGCGACTGGACCAATCAGGATGACCGGATCACCAAGCTTCTTGCGGAATTCGGGCGTAGCGGCGTGCCGCTTTACGTGATTTATCCCAAAGGCGCTAATGCAAGCCCGGTTGTGTTGCCGCAAATACTCACGCCAAAAATTGTTTTGGCGGCAATTGAAGCCACAGTAGGTCCTTCCCGTTAATCAAAAACAAAGGAGTCATCAAATGTTGCTACGTAAATTCGCTCAAACCACTCTTATCGGTCTTGGCGTGGCGTTCGTTCCCGTCGCGTCATTCGCCGTTGCCGAGATCGATCAGCCCGCGCCTGGTTTCTCTGGCGTCGATGCCGCCGGTAAGCCGGTCAACTTAAATGCTTACAAGGGAAAAACCGTTGTATTGGAGTGGACCAATCACGAATGCCCTTTCGTGGTCAAACATTATGAAAGCGGCAACATTCCCAATCTGCAAAAGGACGCTGTTGGCAAAGGCGTCGTCTGGTTGCAAGTCATCTCGTCGGCGCCCGGGAAACAGGGGCATGTCGATGGTCCAACCGCCGTCAAACTCAACACCGATCGCGGCGCGGCGCCGACCGCCACGATGTTGGACCCAGAGGGGAAAATAGGGGCGCTTTACGGAGCGCAGACAACGCCGCATATCTACATCATCAACCCAGCCGGAAAGCTGGTTTATAAGGGCGGCATCGACAGCATTCCATCAAGCAAGAAGGAGGATATCGCCAAGGCGGAAAACTATGTCAAGAGTGCGCTGACTGCGCTTGCGGCCGGTCAGAAGGTGACCAACGCCAGCACAAAACCGTACGGTTGTTCGGTGAAGTATTCGGGTTGATAGGCTGATTGCAGCTGGTCTGCCTTTCTTACTTGTATTAGCTTGCGACTGAAAAAATCGCCGCTCACGTTCAACGCCGGCTATTGAGTCTCAGCATCGGATGACTCCATGGCCGGCAATGTGAAAAAAATCGTCGCGCCTTTTCCAACAACGCTTTCGGCCCATGTAAGGCCACCGTGACGCTCTACGATTCGCCGTACGGTTGCAAGCCCAATGCCCGTCCCAGGAAACTCGATCTCATTGTGCAGCCGCTGAAAGGGTTGAAACAGTCTGGTCGCATAGGTTGCGTCGAAACCCACTCCATTGTCGCGGATGAAGAACGCGCAATGGTCGCTGTCATTTTTAACGCCGAATTCGATTGTCGCCTTAGCGGTCCTGGCCGTGAATTTCATTGCATTGCCGAACAGATTTTCGAACAGGATGCGCAGAAGTCCGCTATCGGCATTGCCAAACAGCTTGCCGGGAATAATAAACTCGACATGTCGCGCGGGCTCTTTGCGTGTCAAATCCTCGCAAATACTTCGCGCGATCTCGGAAAGATTAATTCTGCGCTTGCGTAGATTGCGGTGGCCTATTTGCGAAAGTTTAAGGAGATCGTCAATTAATTCGCCCATACGCTTTGCGCTGGAAAGTATTCGGGCGAGATATTCGTTTCCTTTCGCATCTATTTTTTCCCCGTACTCATTCGCGAAAATACGAGTGAATCCATGGATGGCGCGTACTGGCGCTCGTAGGTCATGAGATACGGAATAGCTGAACGCGGTCAGTTCGTCATTTGCGTGTTTGAGCTTTGTCGTCAACTCGTTTCGCAGCTTCGCCATGTTCAAATGCGTGCGCACGCGCGCCAACAACTCCTGCGCCGTGAATGGCTTTGCGAGGTAATCATGCGCGCCGGCCGCAAGTCCCTCCAACGACGCTTCTTGGCCGGCGCGCGCCGATAGCAGAATCACCGGTAATGTTTGGGTCTCGGGATTTTCCCGGAGCGCGCGCACGAGTCCTAGTCCATCAAGATTCGGCATCATGACATCGCTTAGCACAAGGTCGGGTTTGCGCAAACGAATCGCGGCGAGCGC